>NZ_RJNX01000001.1:300000-471148 GCF_003942775.1 Streptococcus mitis
AAAGACCAACATCATGACACCATAAACAGGTAATGTTTGTCCTGTTAAGGTTGAAATTTCAAGCAGTTTTTGAATTCTTGGGAAGAGAGCTGTGGCTAGGAAGCCTCCTACTGACCAAACAATCAAGAGGACACGCCATAGGGTAAATGGCATGCAGGCTCTAAATACAGATAAGAAACCAATTGACCCCAAGAGATAATAGAGTAGAGTTGAAATTTCTAACTCAGACCAACCTTGGCTACTTCCAAATATTTTCACAAAAAGAACGCTGAACACAACCATGAGAGCACTTGGTAGAGCACGAAGCATGGATCTTCTGAGGAAGTTTGGCTCGACAGGCTTGATATTTCTTTCAAAAGTCAGAACGAATGGTGGGAAACCTTCCACAAACTGGTCAATCATGGTAATCTGGATCGGAATGAATGGGAAAATCAAGATCCATTCAGACCGTCCCATAAGAGCACTGGCAATACAGATGACCGCTAACAGGAAGGAATAGATGGTCTTTATCAAGAAAATCGGAGCGATGTGGGCAATGTTATTGACCACACGACGACCTTCAAAGAGAATCTCAGGAACATCATTAAAGTCAGAGTTCAAGAGAACCAGATTGGCAATCTGACGAGTCGCTGGATCTCCCTCAGCCATCACGATAGAGCAATCCGCCTCACGAAGAGCCAGGATATCATTAACTCCATCCCCTGTCATAGCTGTTATATGCCCCGCTTTTTTCAGTGTTTGGATGATGAGTTTCTTTTGATGAGGGGAAACACGTCCGAAAATGGCAGTCTCCTCCGACATAGCAATCAATTCCTCATCCGTGATTTTCGAGCAATCTACATAACTGTCATAGTCTGCAAAACCAGCCTTCTGGGCAATACTGGACACAGTGACTGGATTATCACCAGAGATAATCTTGAGCCCCACTTCCTGAGAACGGAGATAGTCCAGTGTCTCTGCTGCTCCCTCCCGAATGGGGTCCAAGATTTCCAGCAAGGCTAGAGCCTGAATATCAGATGGTTTTTGTGGTTTGTGATGGTCTAATTTCTCCTGACTGAGAGCTAAGACCAAGACACGTGAACCTCTCTCCAAGGCCTCTCTGGCTTCTGGTACTTCAGAGTCCAACAACATCTCAGGCGCCCCTAAGAAAACTGTCCCTAGCCCTTCCAACTCCATAGCCCCCCACTTGCGGTCGCTTGAGAAAGGCAGATTGGAAATCATAGGGTAGGCTACTTCTCCCACAAAACGCTGGCGAATGGCTTGAGCTGTTGGATTTTTATCCTCACTATGGGCCATGTAACTAGTCAGGATACTGGCAATAGCCTCTTCACTATAAGTTTCCGTCAGTGGAAGAACAGCCTCCACCTGCATCTTTCCTTGGGTGATGGTGCCCGTCTTGTCCAAACAGAGCATATCCACGCGCGCCAAGGTCTCAACAGAGTACATCTCCTGCACCAAGACCTTTTTCAAGCCCAACTTAATCACTGCAGTCAAGAGCGAAGTAATGGTCAAAAGGGCAATTCCCTTGGGCAACATTCCCAAAAGGGCTGTCGACGAATTTACAACGGATGACTTGAGGGGCAAGCCTTTTAACATCAAAGCTTCTAACAAGAGAGCCAGACCAAAGGGAATGATAATCTTCCCCGTAAAACCGGCTAACTTATCCAGCGATTTCATGATACGGGAGTTGATTGGTTTCACTGTCTTGGCTTCCAGCATGAGTTTGGCAGCATAGTTGTCAGCTCCGACATGGTGGACTTGAGCCAAAACTGACCCACTGGCTAAGAAACTTCCAGACAAAAGCAAGGCATCAACTTCCTTTTGCACCAAATCACTTTCCCCCGTCAACATGGCTTCATTGACTTCTGCAAATCCTTCTAGAACCAAGGCATCACTAGGAATCTGCTCCCCAGCAGACAAACGAATGACATCTCCTAGCACCAATTCTTCAGGATTCAGAGCTACTTCCTTGCCATCACGAATGGTTTTGACCTTTTCCTTGGTCATGAGATTGAGCTTATCCACCATGTGTTTAGCCCGCAGCTCGGTCACAATACCAGAAAAAGCGTTAAAGCAGATAACAGCAAAAAAGACCAAATTGCTCCAAGCCTGCACAAAGGCAAGGGCCAAAGCAATGGCAAAGTTCAAAGCGTTAAAAAGGGTAAAGACATTTCGTTTAACGATTTGCCAAGTGCTAGTACTGGCCGATGCAGTAAAATCATTGACCAAGCCCTTAGCCTGTCTTTCCTTGACATCTCTTTGGGTTAATCCCATAATCTTATTTTTATCCATAAATTCTATCATATCATTTTTTTTAACAGAATTCTAATCTCACCCCAAATATGCACCTAGTCAAGGGAAAAGTTTGCCAGCCCTCCTTTGATAAGGTATAATAATAACAAGAAAATAATCGAAGGAGATCGCATGTTTTATACTTATTTACGTGGATTGGTTGTCTTGCTCCTATGGTCCATCAATGGCAATGCCCACTATCATAATACTGATAAAATTCCTAATCAAGATGAAAATTATATTTTGGTTGCGCCTCACCGCACTTGGTGGGATCCAGTTTACATGGCCTTTGCGACCAAGCCAAAACAATTTATCTTTATGGCCAAAAAAGAACTCTTTGCCAACCGTATATTTGGTTGGTGGATTCGTATGTGCGGTGCTTTTCCTATCGACCGTGAAAATCCTAGCGCCTCAGCCATCAAATACCCTATCAACGTCCTTAAAAAAAGTGATCGCTCTCTCATCATGTTTCCAAGTGGGAGCCGTCACTCAAACGATGTAAAAGGTGGCGTAGCTCTGATTGCCAAAATGGCCAAGGTCCGTATCATGCCGGTTACCTACACAGGTCCCATGACCTTGAAAGGCTTGGTTAGCCGTGAGCGTGTCGATATGAACTTTGGAAATCCAATCGATATCTCAGATATCAAGAAAATGAATGATGAAGGCATTGAAACAGTCGCCAATCGCATTCAAGCAGAATTCCAACGTTTGGACCAAGAAACGAAACAATGGCACAATGATAAAAAACCAAACCCACTCTGGTGGTTTATCCGCATCCCTGCTCTCATCCTTGCCATTATCCTCGCTATCCTAACCATCATCTTTAGCTTCATCGCAAGCTTTATCTGGAATCCAGATAAGAAAAGAGAAAAACTTAGTTAAATACAACAATCCCTTGGCAAAAGCCAAGGGATAAATCTTTTATTCGATTTTCCATTTTTGAGCCAACCAGCTAGAAAAAGCTAGAAATCGTTCAGCTACTTGTTCATGGTGCCCATAAGGATCAAAGACAAATTGACCGTTCGGATAGCGTTTCTGAAGACTGGTATGGATCTGCTCAGCATAGACTGGTGCTTGAGCCAAGCGATTGCTATGATTGATTCCTTCTGTTTGACCGTTCTGTAAATACAGCAAACAGTCCAAATTTTTCACATTTTCTTCCTTGCAGTAAGTCACAAAATCAGGATACCAAAAGGAACCGCAGATCGAAAAGACACAGGAAACCTTGTCAAAGCTGAAAAGACTGTAGACTGCCGCCAAACCACCTAGTGAGTAGCCTCCATAAGCAAGGCGAGTTTCGTCCAGGCGATAAAGCGACTGCAACTTGTCTAAAAGACCTTCGAACAAATGATCATGATAGACCTTGGCCTGACCTCCAAAATCTGGAGCCCCATCTCTCAGAGCAGATGCCTTCCAGGGAGTGTAATCGTCTAAGCGATTTTTAGAGGTCAAGCCCACTAAAATCACAGATTCGGAAAGGGACGATAGGAAATCCAAGTTTCCATCATTCAATAAAATAGCCGGATAGGTTTGATTGGGGTCGTAGTTAGAGGGAAGGCTGATTTTGACTTGAATTCCTTCCCAATCAAACTCATTATTTATTGATAAAGTCATTGATTTTCTCAAGGGAATCAATCACTGATGGACCATAGTCCATCAATTCATCGTAAGAGATGGTCATGATTTTTTGATTCTTAATAGCAGGAACGCTTTCCAAAACAGCATTTGCCTTCATCAACTCTACTGCTTTTTCATCCAATTTTTTATTACGATCGCTGGTTACATAGATAATCAATTCAGGATCCATTGACACGAGATTTTCCAAGGTCAAGCCTGATGTCCCCGTAGCAACGTTTGTATAACCAAGTTGGTTCAACAAACTTTCTTGCAAAGCAGACTTGTAGGCACCGAAGGTTTGATCATTATAAGCAACCATAATCAAAGCCTTTTTCTTTTCACCTTGGCTTGCTGGATTTGCTTTCTTAACAGCGTCAATTTTAGTTTGTAATTGGGCTGCGTATTCATTGGATTTTTCCTGAACATTAAAAATCATTCCAAGATTTTTGACATCTTCTACGATATTCCCCAAATCTTGCTGAATTGTTGAGAGAGAAGCTTTTTGAGTATAAACTGGGATTTTGTTTTCATTCCAAGTGCTAACTGTCCCCAAGGATTTTTCAGAAAACATCATGTTTCGCCCCATCACAGCGTCTGGCTCATAAGAAAGAACTGTTTCTTGTGAGACTGTTTTTTTATCTCCAATTTGAGGAATCGTCGCGATCGCGTCCTTGTATTTGTCCGTCACAGCATTATCAGGATTAAGCATGCCAGCAATTTTATCCTTCAACCCTAACTCCAATAAGATTTCAGTGGTTGAAAGATTGTTTGTAATAACTTTTTCAGGTGCCTTGTCAAAAACTTGTTCGACTTCATTCCCTTTCGCGTCATAGGTTTTGACCGTTAGTGGATAAGTCGTCTCTGCTTTAGCCTTTTGACTTGTTTCTGTGCTAGGTTGTGTGGTAGCTTTTTCTGTAGTAGTATTGCCACAAGCTGCCAAAGTTAAGGTAGCTACTGTTACGAGTAAAATGCTTAGTGTTTTTTTCATATTGTTTTCCTTTTCATTCTTATAAATAGTGAATCATGGCTTGCTGATCCTCGGTCCAAGTCACTTGACTTTGAACTCCATATACAGTTTGCAATGACTCAGGGGTGATGGTCTCCTTTGGAGTCCCTTGGTAAAGGATTTCCCCCTCTTTCATCAGATAGAGATAATCCGAATAGCGACAAGCAAGTTGAATATCATGCAGGACAGCTAGAACATTGACCTTGAGATTCTTCACAATGGCCAACAAGTCTAGCTGATACCTGATATCCAGGTGATTGGTTGGTTCGTCCAGGAGCAAGAGAGTCGGTTCTTGCGCCAAGGCGCGGGCTAACAAAACTCGCTGTTTCTCTCCCCCCGACAGGGACGAATAGAGACGAGTTTTCTTCTCGAGCATATCCACCTTAACGAGGGCATCTTGAACGAGCGTAAAATCCCTTTCCCTTTCCTTCTGTAAAAAAGAGAGGTGGGGAGTTCTTCCCAGCAAGACGATTTCTTCAACTGTACAATCAAACTGCAGTTGGTTAAACTGGGTCACAACTGCCATTTGCTTGGCTGTTTCTTTGAGCGTCCATTGTTCCAGAGGCTTTCCATCTAGGCTTATCAAGCCTTTGTCCGCCTTTTCCTGACGATAGAGGAGTTTAAGTAGACTGGTTTTCCCGCTTCCATTTGGTCCTAGTATCGTGTGAAATTGATTCCCTTCAACTTTAAGAGAAACTCCCTTGAGGATTTTTTTCTCTCCCAGTCCAAAGTGGACATCCTGACAAATCAAGTCCATATCAGCTCCTCACCTCCCTTCGCCTACCTCCAACAATGTAGATAAAGAAGGGAGCACCTACTAAGGCTGTGAAAATACCAATAGGAAGCTCTGCGTTTGGAATGATGATACGAGAGAGTACGTCTGCCCAGATGACAAAGAGGGCACCTAGCAAGGTTGCAACAGGAAAAAGCCTCTTATAATTCGTTCCTACTAACCCTCGAGCTAAATGTGGAGTAATCAGACCGACAAATCCAATAATCCCACAGGTTGCCACTAAGACTGCTGTCAGCACAGCCACCATGGTCACATAAAGATACCAATAAAAGCGTAAGGGAATTCCCAAAGTTAAAGCAGCCTCATCTCCCATCATCATCGCATTAAAAACACGATACTGGGTAGAGAAAAATAGAAAGGCCATTCCTACTACTATAGTTGGCAGGACCAAGTCTGCCCAGGAAGTCCCAGCGAGCGAGCCCATGGTCCAAAACTTAATGGTCATCACACTATCCGCATTAGCTCCAACTGAGATAATAAAGTTTGAAAAAGCCAGAAAGAGAGCATTGACCACGGTTCCTGATAAAATCAGACTAGAAGTCGTCATCCTTCCCTGCATAGAGGCAATGATGAGGACAGCAATTGTTGCCAAAATAGCTCCAAGAAAAGCTCCAAGGCTAATCATCACTTTTAAACCAAGAATGATGCTCAAGGTTGCCCCTAGAGTTGCACCCGCAGATATTCCTAAGACATAAGGCTCTGCGATGGGATTGTTCACTGTAGACTGCATCACGCTACCACACATAGAAAGACCAGCCCCCACTATCAGACCTAACAATACTCGAGGGAATCTCATGTTCCATACAATGGCAAGAGTAGACTTGGAAACCTCTCCTATCTCAAGAGGAAATCCCAACCTGCTCAAAATAATCCGATAGGTAGCTCCTAGATCAATCGCAACAGATCCCATAGAAACTGCTAGAAAGAGAGAAATCCCTAAAACACCTAGCAAAATACCTAAAAGTAACACAAATTGCTGGTCTTGTCGGCTTCCAGAAAATTTGGAAAGCATGCAAACCTCCTTTGATAGAATCTTAAAAATTTAGAAAATTCTCATGAAAAGTATACCATATTTTCAACTGTGTAACAAGCTATGGAAAAAATACAATTAAAATCAGAAAAATTATGGTTGGTTTTTCCATACAGTGTTAGGAAGCATAAGCAAAGATAATACTTGAGTATATCGATGTAAGGTGACAACATAAAAAGCCCTCTGAAAATCAGAGAGCTGATTTGAGCCCGGGCTAAAATCCTAGTGAAACAAAAAAATCTACACGATCAGAAAAGTCTCTATCGTGCCATTTTCATACATGATGTATAGTCCAAGTAGAATGAATACTAAGGGTACAATGATTCGCTCGTATTTTTCAATTGTCTCGAATATTAACGGAATAGAGGATAACACCCGACTAATCTCGCATAAGATAATTATGCCGATTACAAACACAAGCAAGGCCACGAGGGTCTGTGACCAATCTAACGAAGCAAAATAAGGTATATAGATACCTAAATTATCTCCGCCAGACGCAATTGTCAGCAATGTAACTGTCCAAAACAGTTGATTTGCCTTGCTTTGTTCTAATCTTTCAATAATTTCTTCCTCTTCTTCCTCTTCTTCCTCACCTTCTCCAACAATTGCAAAGCGAATCCCTAAATAGATAGGGATTAAACCAAGCAATCCAACCATCCATTCTTCAGGCACGAAATTAACGACATAAGCAGCAACTAAACTCGCCCCTACAAGTAAGCCTGTGCCTAGATATTGCCCCGCATAAATATGCCATTTTTGTTTATTCTGTGATAGCTGTGCAAATAAAATAAATAAAATAATTAAATAATCGATACTGGTGGAAATATAAACACCAATAGCAGATATGATTGTCTGTCCCATAAAAAACCTCCTGTATTAGTCAGTAATAAATCAGCAGATTTTAGGAGAGCACAGACACATTAATTTAGCTATCGCTAGTGGGTAATGTCGAACATAGGAAAGCATTTTACTCCTCCTCAAAACGTAGTTACAAAGTAATTTCTAACTGGAATTCGGTGACTACTTTCATGTAAAGTATAACATACTATACTTTACTTCGTAAAGTGTGGGCTCTCCGAAGGAGCTTGCAGACAGCTACTCGGCATTTCAAGCCGAGTAGCTACGCACCCTTATGGTGTAATTAGCTGATACCATTTGAGGTTTTTGTAGTCTCCAAAATTGTGACCGATAAAACCTCAATAAAAAAGCCCTCTGAAAATCAGAGAGCTGATTTGAGCTCAGGCTAAAATCCTAGTGAAAAAGATGGAACTCCTTGTGTTCATCGAACACGGTGTCGTTTCCCTATTTTCATACGGATTTCTTACGCCCTTAGCATCATGATTCTTGCTGGATAAACCGTTTATAGACTAGGCGAAGATTGTACAAAAAACTTTAGTGAAACAAAAATATCTCCCCGAAGGGAGAATATCTGGTTTATTTTACCTTACAGTGCTAGGAACCGTAACCAAAGATAATACTTGAGTATACCAAGGTAAGTTGATAACATAAAAAAGCCCTCTGAAGTCAGAGAGCTCCAGTCTTGCTGGATAAACCGTTTATAGACTAGGCGACGAGGCGAAGGTTGTACTAATGGTACATCGAGCCGAAGCCAACGAAGTATAGAAACGGTTTAGACGCAAGATTAACGACGAAGTCCTAGAGAGTTGATCAACTCACGGTAACGGTTAACGTCGTTTTTACGCAAGTATGCAAGCAAGTTACGACGGCGACCAATTTTTTTCATCAATCCACGGTAAGTAGCGTGGTCTTTTTTGTGTTGTTTGATGTGTTCGTTAAGGTGGTTGATTTCCCAAGTAAGGACAGCAACTTGAACCTCTACTGAACCTGTATCACCTTCGTGACGTGCATATTGTGCGATGATTTCATTTTTTTTCTCTTTTGAGATTGCCATGATGTTTCTCCTTTTTATTTGGCTTCATCCGAGTGACAGGTTGGCATGCCTGTAACCAAGAAGAAGTTATTTGTCTTTACGACAATCCCTATTCTACCAATAACTAACATCTTTGTCAACAGATTTACTTTCTTGTTTTAAACATGCTATAATAATCATAGCAAGAAATCTAAGTTGTCTGTTTTTTAAAACGAGGTGATTATCATGCCTAGATTCTATTCCCATCTCCCCTATTATTTGGTCATCTTTTTTCTTTTACTGGCCACTTTATGAGTTGTTATCACTAATCATTTCTGACCCCCTTTTTCTCAAGAGTCTCTACGTAAATAATATTCTCTTCTTTACACCTCTGGTAATCTTGATTGTATCGCTACTTTATAGCTACCGTTTCCGTTTCTCACTTTGGTGGTTAATTGGTAACGGACTGCTCTTTTGCTTTACTATCATAACCTTTGGTGAGTTTATACTAATTTACTTGCTAATCTATGAAACCTTGGCTCTGGTGGACATGGCTTCCGGTATTGGCATCAAGCATATTCTACAAAAATGAAAAACAAAAAACTTTCACAAAATCCTTGAAAAATCTCACAATCATGCTATAATAATCCATAGAGACAAGTCACTTAGTCCCTTTCTACTAGAGAGTGCGTGGTTGCTGGAAACGCATAGAAAGCCTAAACTGATACTACTCGTGATTTTTTATGAAAACATAAAACGGTGGCCACGTTAGAGCCAATCAGAGGTGTCCCTCTTTTTTGAGGAACATAAATGAAGGTGGAACCACGTTGCGACGTCCTTTCGAGGATGTCGCTTTTTGTTTTTCTAGCTTTCACAATCCTCTATCCCTGTTTTCCAAATAGGGCTTAACACATTCGTCAATAATATAAGTAAGGAGAACATCATGATTAACATTACTTTCCCAGATGGCGCTGTTCGTGAATTCGAATCTGGCGTTACTACTTTTGAAATTGCCCAATCTATCAGCAATTCCCTAGCTAAAAAAGCCTTGGCTGGTAAATTCAACGGCAAACTCATCGACACTACTCGTGCTATCACTGAAGATGGAAGTATCGAAATTGTGACACCTGATCACGAAGATGCCCTTCCAATCTTGCGTCACTCAGCTGCTCACTTGTTCGCCCAAGCAGCTCGTCGTCTTTTCCCAGACATTCACTTGGGAGTTGGTCCAGCCATCGAAGACGGCTTCTACTACGATACTGACAACACAGCTGGTCAAATCTCTAACGAAGACCTTCCTCGTATCGAAGAAGAAATGCAAAAAATTGTCAAAGAAAACTTCCCATCAATCCGTGAAGAAGTTACTAAAGACGAGGCACGTGAAATCTTCAAGAACGACCCTTACAAATTAGAATTGATTGAAGAACACTCTGAAGACGAAGGTGGTTTGACTATCTATCGTCAAGGTGAGTATGTAGACCTCTGCCGTGGCCCTCACGTCCCATCAACAGGCCGCATCCAAATCTTCCACCTTCTCCATGTAGCAGGTGCTTACTGGCGTGGAAATAGCGACAACGCTATGATGCAACGTATCTATGGTACAGCTTGGTTTGACAAGAAAGACTTGAAAAACTACCTTCAAATGCGCGAAGAAGCTAAGGAACGTGACCACCGTAAACTTGGTAAAGAGCTTGACCTCTTTATGATTTCACAAGAAGTGGGACAAGGTTTGCCATTCTGGTTGCCAAATGGTGCGACTATTCGTCGTGAGTTGGAACGCTACATCGTTGACAAAGAGCTAGCTTCAGGCTACCAACACGTCTACACTCCACCACTTGCTTCTGTTGAACTTTACAAGACTTCTGGTCACTGGGATCATTACCAAGAAGACATGTTCCCAACTATGGACATGGGTGACGGGGAAGAATTTGTCCTTCGTCCAATGAACTGTCCGCACCACATCCAAGTCTTCAAACACCATGTTCACTCATACCGTGAATTGCCAATCCGTATCGCCGAAATCGGTATGATGCACCGTTATGAAAAATCTGGTGCCCTCACTGGTCTTCAACGTGTACGTGAAATGTCACTCAACGACGGTCACCTCTTCGTTACTCCAGAACAAATCCAAGAAGAATTCCAGCGCGCCCTTCAGTTGATTATCGATGTTTACGGAGACTTCAACTTGAATGAGTACCGCTTCCGTCTCTCTCTTCGCGACCCTCAAGATACTCACAAGTACTTTGACAACGATGAGATGTGGGAAAATGCCCAAACCATGCTTCGTGCAGCCCTTGATGAAATGCGTGTGGACTACTTTGAAGCCGAAGGTGAAGCAGCCTTCTACGGACCAAAATTGGATATTCAAGTTAAGACAGCCCTTGGAAAAGAAGAAACTCTTTCTACTATCCAACTTGACTTCTTGCTTCCAGAACGCTTCGACCTTAAATACATCGGAGCTGATGGCGAAGAGCACCGTCCAGTTATGATCCACCGTGGAGTTATCTCAACTATGGAACGCTTCACAGCTATCTTGATTGAGAACTACAAGGGTGCCTTCCCAACATGGCTTGCACCACACCAAGTAACCCTCATCCCAGTATCTAACGAAAAACACGTGGACTACGCATGGGAAGTAGCTAAAAAACTCCGTGACCGTGGTGTTCGTGCAGACGTAGATGAACGCAATGAAAAAATGCAGTTCAAGATCCGTGCTTCACAAACAAGCAAGATTCCTTACCAATTAATCGTTGGAGACAAGGAAATGGAAGACGGAACAGTCAACGTTCGTCGCTATGGCCAAAAAGAAACACAAACTGTCTCAGTAGATGATTTTGTTCAAGCTATCCTAGCTGATATCGCCAACAAATCACGCGTTGAGAAATAAGAGATAAAATCCTAGCTAGCTAAAAAGCAACAACTGAAACAGCTGTTGCTTTTTATATTTTTACTCAATGAAAATCAAAAAGCAAACTAGGAAGCTAGCCGCAAGCTGTACTTGAGTACGGTAAGGCGACGCTGACGTGGTTTGAATTTGATTTTCGAAGAGTATTATTTAATCCGAGCTAGTAGTGATTGACCAAACCACCACACAAGATTTGCTTTCATGAGTTAGATAAGATCAATATCCTCAATCCTTGTCTGCTTCATTTTCTTTTACGAGATCTTTTTGTGAATCCTTTTCAGAGAGTTTTTGATCGATATACTTGTTAATGGTTTCATAAAATTCCTTGGTCGTATCACTGTCTAATTTTGTCGAATTATGAACTTGATTGACTTTCAATTGAACAGATTGAATACCGTAAGAGGCTTGTTTTTGGTGGAGCGTTTCTAATTCTTCTTCTGAAATCGGATCTCCAACAACCGTCAAGACCAATTCATTATTCCTTGACTTGTAGACTTGATTAATGACCGTGTGATTGGCGAACTCTTTTCCTACAAACTGTTTGATTCCTTCTTTTCGCGCTTGATCTATCGTCAGAGTGACTGCTGAATAGCTGGCTGGAAGAATCAATAATACAATCAAGGATATCAACCCAATTCTCATTTTAATGTTTAGCTCTTTAAATGAACTTAAGGGAGATTTTCTCATCAAAATTCTTGTTCCAACAATATTGGTTAGCATGATAAAGACACAGTTGATCAAGAAAAGATAGAGAGCTCCAAATAAAAATCGTACATTTCCATTAGCTAAACCGTAACCTGCAGTACAGATAGGTGGCATCAGAGCTGTTGCAATGGCTACTCCTGGCACGATATTGTTTGCTTCTTTTTTCCTTGAACCAATTACACCTGCTATCCCACCAGCAATAGCAATGAGAACATCCCAAATGGTTGGAGAGGTTCGTGCAATCAATTCGCTACTTGCATAAGATAAGGGAGAAATCCAGAAATACAGAGTCGAGACAAGCAAGCTGACCAATACTTGGGTAAATAAAACCTCCAGAGATTGCTTGATTAAACGCGTATCAAAAATAGCTAAACCAAACCCCAGTCCAACAATCGGTGTCATAAGAGGGGAAATCAGCATGGCTCCAATAATGACAGCTGTTGAATTCATATTTAGGCCGATAGAGGCAATAAAAATCGCACACATCAAAATCACTGTATCTCTCAATCGAACATGAAGGTCATCGTATAATTTCTCACGGTATTCCCGTGTTGAATAATTGGCAGTCATTTGTCCTCTCCTCTTTCCTTATTTAAATCGGTATAATAATTAATAATAACAGCTGATAAACAGCCAAAAAATATGAGCCCATAAATCGTCAAGAAGACACTGGTAATCCTTCCAATCAAGGTCACAGCTAGGAGATCCCCGTAGCCGACAGTCGTCGAAGTCACAAAAGCATACCAAAGACCGTCTCCGTAATTTGTGATAGCAGGTTCAACTAGGAAAAGCACGCCTCCTGACCCAAAAACAAAGGTCACAAAACTCAGAGCAAACCGAGTAAAACCCGTAACCTGTATAATATGCCATAACATTTTTAAACGTCTCATTTGTTCTCCTTATTCATACTAGCTCCTGACCGAGCCGTTTTTTCCAATAATCAAAGTGAAGATAGGACATGATCTCCATCAGAGAAAGATAGACAAACTGATAGATCTGATTTAAGCTGATTATCAACTGATATTGTTTGAAAAATGACTGGAAGAAAGACCAGATATGACTGTCTTGAATCAGTCCCTTCTTAACATTATATCAAAAATTTTACAGTCTTTCTCTGAAGAAATCAATTAATTTAAAAGATAGAGAAAGGAAGAAATTTTTGTATCCTTATCCGAAGAAGAAAAACGATATCAGAAGAACCTTGATACTATGCGTTTTATTCTCTATAATTTAGCTATTTCAAAATTACAAGTTCTCCATTCTTAATTTCCCAAACTTGGTCAAACTTACTTAATAATTCGTTTTGGCGATGTAAAGTAACAATGACGGCACTTGGTAGTTCCAGAACTCTTTCCAATTCCATTTTAAACTGATTAGTATCCAAGGCAGAGAAAGGTTCGTCTAGGATAAGCAATGGATTTTTACGATTTTTCTCACGATTTAAATACATTCGTTGTTGCTGACCACCTGACAGGGATTGTGGTGGAATTTTTTCAAAATCTTCTTCTCTGAATTTTTCATTGAAACTATTGAATAGCGTTACATTATTTTCATAACTCGAAATAAATGTATGTTCTTGTTGCAGAATCATACCGAATCTTCCCCAAAGATGGTCCAAAACAAGCCCATCTAGCACAATTTGTCCTTCAAAATCTTCATCTGTTCCATTTAAAATGTTGAGAAGACTACTTTTTCCAGACCCATTCTTACCAATAAGCGCAATTTTATCCCCTTTTTGAATCGTAGCGGAAGTAATTATCAATTTTGATTCTCCCAGTTGTTTGGAAATGTTTTTCAAAGTAATCGTATCAAAAGAATGTTGAGGTGCTTGAACTGAAACGGGTCTCCCAACAATGTTTTGAAAACTCTTGATTACAGGCTTTACGGACTCTAACATTTGTAAATCATAAAGGATTTCCTGTATTGGTTCAGAAAAAGCATTAATATATCCAAAACTCGCCACCACCTCAGGAATACCGAGTTGCTGGTGAGATAGAGAGTAGGCTAAATAAACAGAACAAGACTAATGAATTCAAAAGAAACACCTGTCAATAAGATGCCTGTAATTTTTGTCAAACCATACTTAAAATACTTATCCTGCAACTTCTTTAGAGAACTCTTTTGTTGATTCAAAAAATGCGACATAGTTAGTTTATTTACCAAATGATGTCCCATGAGCAAATCCTCCAAAGTTCGATAGTAATCTCCTTGTTTTTTCAAGTAAACCTGTCTACGATTAGCGGTCAACTTCCCAACGATTTTAGGAATTTGAATACTAATTCCAGTAGAAAAGATTAAAATCAATGATACAATAGGATTAATTGTTCTGCTAATAATGAAAGCGTAAATGATGATACGTAAAATTTGTTTGATAAAACTCATCAATGGAGGAAGGTAATCCTTTTCCAACGAATCTAGGTCATTAGATTGATAGGAAATATACTCTGCTACTGTTTTCTGCTTGAAATCGTGGTGACTGAGTCCCAGAAGTGAACGAAACCACTCATTTTTCAAAGTAGTCGAAAAGATAATCCCCTGCTTCCAATCAAGTATCATTTGGATATAGTTACAACTCAAATAGCCAGCCACTGACATAGAGTAACCATATAGAGCTACTTGATAATCCCCTTTGATTAATGCCTGCGTGAAATACGGTAACAAAGCTGTGCAGATATTCGATACTACACCAAAAAGAAAATTAAAGAAGAGATACCATCTAATAGTTTTAAGATATGGTAGCATATACGATACTCCTTACTAATGCGTTTTTTTACATATCGCAGAACAATCTCTACTATTCCCTATTTCAGATAGTGCGATACTCGGACATTGAGTGCAATAATTGTAAATCACACAAGTACTGCAGTTTTTACTATCATTCAAAATAAAAAGAAAGCTGCAGTTCTTTTAATCCTGTATCAACGATTCATTCTGAAATCGAATAGGAGACATTTCCCAAGTCTACAATTCACTTCATCTCAAATTAATTTTTGTAATTCACCCTTAGTTTATAGATTTTATACTCAACAAAAGTATAAAGCATACAAAACTTCACTTTGAACCAGTATTTATACTATATTCCGTATTAAAAATTCTATTATTGATTTTGTAAAAAACAGTCTTCAAATATCCTGAAATATAGCAAAAAGAGATTGGGTAAAAACTCATTGTCTCTTCTCACTCAAGGACTAAGTTCACTTGAGCAAACTGAATCCGCACTGTCGTTCCTGTACCGACCTCAGACTCGATACGAATCTGGTGCCCCAGTTCTTCAGAAATTTTCTTAGATAGGTAAAGTCCAAGTCCAGATGACTGCTGAGTTAGGCGTCCATTGTAGCCTGAAAATCCACGTTCAAAGACTCGGAGGACATCACTGTTTTTTATCCCGATTCCCGTATCCTTGATACAGAGTTCCTGGCCTTCCATATAAATCTCCAGACCACCTTCCTTGGTGTACTTGAGACTATTTGAGATAATTTGTTCAATGACCACTAGTAGCCACTTCTTATCCGTCACGATTTCTTTATCAAGGTCATGTAGATTGACATTTAAGCCTTTTTGAATAAAGAAAAGAGCATATTTACGAATTATTTCCTTGACCAAGTCCTCAATTTGAACCTGCTTTAAGACCAAATCATCATGAAAACTTTCTAAACGTAGGTACTGTAAAACTAGATTGGTATAGGAGTCAATCTTGAAAATTTCCTGTTCTAATTGCTGCTTTAATTGGCGGTCAGCTACTTCTGCAACTAAGAGTTGACTGGCTGCAATGGGGGTCTTTATCTGATGGACCCACAAGGTATAGTAATCCAGCAAATCCGTCAGTTTTCTTTCTGAATCTGACCTCTGTTGATAGAGTTCCATCTCACGCGCTTCTAATTTTTCAGCCAAGGCTATTTCCAATGGAGATTTGGCTTCCCTATCCCCATAGAGAAGTTCCTGGCGATAGACCTGCATTTCAACCAATATGTCCCAAGCGAAAAATAAGATGGTTACAAAGCAACACAAGAGAAAAAAATAGAGAAAGTAAATTCCTAAACTGGCAAATAAAAACTGAAAGAGTAAGACCAGAAACGTCAAAGAAATCAGATAGACAAACAGACGACTACGGGAACGCAGATAGGCTAAAAAAAATTGTTTCCAATCAAGCATGCTTCAGTCCGTACCCTATCCCTTTCTTGGTCTCGATAAATCCTACCAAGCCCTGCTCTTCCAACTTTTTACGCAATCGAGCCACATTAACAGAGAGCGTATTATCATCAATAAAAAAGTCACTGTTCCAAAGTTCCCGCATGAGGTCGTCACGCGCTACAATATTTCCTGCGTGTTCAAACAAAACTCGTAAAATCTGGAATTCGTTCTTGGTCAAATTCAAGACTTGCCCTTGATAATGTAAATCCATTGATTTGGTATTGAGGATAACACCAGCATATTCCAGTAAACTCTCGTCACGCCCAAACTCATAGGAACGACGCAACAAGCCCTGAACTTTGGCTAAAAGAACCTGCTGGTCAAAAGGCTTGGTCACAAAGTCATCCGCGCCCATATTGATTGCCATGACAATATCCATAGCCTGGTCTCTCGAAGACAGAAACATGATGGGAACCTTGGAAATCTTGCGAATCTCCTGACACCAGTGATAGCCATTAAACAAAGGCAGCCCAATATCCATGAGGACCAGATGAGGCTCCGACTGGACAAAAAGACTCAAAACTTCCATAAAGTCTTCTACCAGAACCACTTCAAATCCCCATTCAGAGAGCATTTTCCCGACCTGTTGACGAATAACCTGATCATCTTCTACTAATAAAATCTTGTGCATGCGCTTCTCCTTTTCTATTATTATAACAGATTTTTCCATGCTAGAAGGTCTGAAACTGAATTTGAAATAGCTTGTTTTAGCCAGTAAAAACAGGCAATGCTACTAGCTAATTTGAGAGAAATTTGATAAGATAAATAAAAAGAAAGGAGTTCTTATGACCAATATTTTTGACTATCTGAAAGATGTCGCACACGATTCCTTTTACGACCTTCCTTTAAATGAATTAGACATTCTAACCTTAACAGAAACCACCTACCTCTCCTTTGATAATCTGGTCTCCACAACTCCTATGCGACTTTTAGACCTGGCACCTCAGGTTCCAAGAGAATCTAACATGTTGACCAGCAAAAATCGCCTCCAGCTATTAGATGAACTAGCTCAACACAAACGCTTCAAAAATTGCAAACTCTCCCATTTTATTAATGACATCGACCCTGAGCTGCAAAAACAATTTGCGGCTATGACCTACCGCCTCAATCTCGATACCTATCTGATTGTCTTTCGTGGGACTGATGACAGTATCATTGGCTGGAAGGAAGATTTCCACATGACCTATATGAAGGAAATTCCTTCTCAAAAGCACGCCCTATGCTATTTAGAAAACTTTTTTGTCCACCATCCTAGGAAAAAAGTCATTCTAGCTGGGCATTCCAAGGGAGGAAATCTAGCTATCTATGCGGCTAGTCAAATTGAGCAAAGCTTGCAAAATCAGATTACCGAAGTCTATACATTTGATGCGCCTGGTCTCCATCAAGAATTGACACAGACCGAAGGTTATCAAAGAATAATGGATAGAACCAAGGTCTTCATTCCACAAGGTTCCATCATCGGTAGGATGCTGGAAATTCCTGCCCACCAAATCATCGTTCAGAGTACTGCCTTAGGTGGCATCGCCCAGCACGATACCTTTAGTTGGCAGATTGAGGATAGACACTTCGTCCAACTGGATAAGACCAACAGCGATAGTCAACAAGTAAACACAACCTTCAAAGAATGGGTAGCGACAGTCCCTGACGAAGAACTTCAGCTCTACTTCGACCTCTTCTTTGGCACCATTCTTGATTCTGGTATTACATCTATCAATGACTTGTCTTCCTTAAAGGCTATCGAACACATTCGTCATCTCTTTGTCCAAGCTCAATCTCTCACTCCAGAAGAAAGGGAAACCATGGGACGCCTCACCCAGTTATTGATTGATACCCGTTACCAGGCCTGGAAAAATAGATAGTAGCTTTCAAAAATCAAATGTATATAATCATGACCACCCGTCAAACGGGTGGTTTGTCCCAGGGCTATAAGCCCAAATTACCAGCCAGCGCCTAAAGACGCTGGCTTTCACTTTGTTCAAGCCTTATTGCTCTTGACTCGTCACTTGCCTCTCAAAGAGGCTTTAGTATTACTTACCACTATCCCTAAAGGGATCCTCATATTCTTTTACACTTAATTTATCTAGTGCTATATCATGCTTTTCCTGTTCTTGAATATATTTCTTAATTGTGGCTTCATTAAGCCCTACTGTACTCACATAATAACCTTCCGCCCACAAATGCCGATTTCCAAACTTGTACTTGAGATTGGCGTGTTTGTCAAACATCATGAGTGCACTTTTTCCTTTTAAATAACCCATGAAACTCGAAACACTTGTCCTTGGTGGAATACTGACTAACATGTGTACATGGTCTGGCATTAAGTGACCCTCGATAATTTCAACTCCTTTATAACTACACAAGCGATGAAATATTTCGCCTAAACTACTTCGATATTGATTATAGATGACTTTTCGTCTATACTTAGGGGTGAACACAATGTGATACTTACAGTGCCACTTTGTGTGCGATAAACTATGAGCCTTTTGTGCCATATTTTTCTCCTTTCGCTTTACAATTGGCTTGAACACCTTTATTGTATCGCGTTCGGAGTTTTTTTGGTATAACCTTCGACGCGCACCCGCATAGCGGGTGGTTGTTTTGTCTCGCACCTAACGGAGCGAGACGGACTAATAGTCACATAAAACAAAAGACCTAGAATACATACTTTCATGTGTATTCTAAGTCTTTTTAAATAAAATCTAACTACCAAATAACCCCTTTATAGGCTACCAAAATGATAATTAACAGCGGGACATAAAAGGCAAGGAAGAGCCATTTCATTTTGACACAGAGCGCTACGTACTCCCGAATAAAAGCAGATGGTATATAGTAGCCTGCCGTCCTACATCCGAGGCCATCTCCCTTCATTTTTAACTTACGAGCATAAGTACTAGTTCTAAAGACATGATAATCATTTGTTACAAAGAGAAATTGAGGTTTGGCTACCAGTTTCTCACCAAGTTCCTTAGAAAAGAGAAGGTTCTCGTAGGTAGTCCTTGATTGATCTTCCAGAATAATCGCATCTTGGGGAACATCTGTCTCTTTAAGAAGATAGTTTGTAATGGCCTGCGCTTCAGAAATCTTCTCATCTCCTCCTTGTCCGCCACTGGCAATAATTTTTATGTTAGAATTTTTAGACTTGTGATAAGCTTCCACTGCCTTATCAATTCTCCTCTTCAGCAAAGGTGTTACCTTTTCTCCGTCTAACAAACCTGCACCATGAATGATAATAAAATCATAATGCTTCTTCTTAGGAATAAAGAGATACAAGATAGAGTACAGAATAAAAGCCACAAAAGCAAAACCAAAAATAAAGTAAGAATAAGCAATAAATGCAAATAAAATATTTAGAAAGTGATTGGTGTAAAATAATTCATGTCGTCCTCCCAATCGAAATGACATCAAAGCAAAAAATAGCAAAATGACTATTCCAAGGAGCATGGAGAGATAATTAGCCTTTGAACGTCCCTCTCGCTTCAACAAAATGACCCCATTATAGATTAGAAAGATGCCACTTAGAAAAAGCAAAAAAGGAAGTAAAATAAAGGGAAATATAAAAAAAGCGAAATGAATCTTCTCATACCCATTTTGATAAAAAAGGTAGCCTAGATAAAAATAACTGGAAATGAGGGATAATAAGAATAATACTGGATTCCACAAACTTCTATTATCCTTCCAAAATGACACTATAAAGGCTAATACAATTCCTATAACGAGATACATTTCTTCCTCCTTTAATAACTACATTTTATCATAATTATCTAAAGAGAAAAAGAGGGCATCTATCCCTCTTACTCCTTCATCTGACTTTCTGCATCGGCCACGACTTGTTCTAGGTTGGTCTGACCAAGTTCAGTCTCCATAGCCAGCTGAATTCTCTCCAATTTTTGATCCAAAACATCATGAATATGAGCTCCAACTGGGCAATTTGGATTTGGATTGTCATGGAAACTGAAGAGTTGGCCTGTCTTACCAAGACATTCGACCGCTTGATAAACATCTAAAAGACTAATGTCTTTGAGATCCTTAACAATCTCTGTTCCCCCTGTTCCGCGCGCTACTGAAATCAGTTCAGCCTTCTTCAACTGGGACAAGGTCTTTCTGATAATGACAGGATTGACCCCGACACTAGCAGCCAGAAAATCACTGGTCACCTTGCTTTCCTTCCCCTCGAGGGCAATAATTATCAGCATATGAGTCGCAATGGTAAATCTACTTGGAATTTGCATCCTCTTCTCCTTTTTACGAGGCTACCCTGCCTCTACTCTTCTTTTTCTATTATTATACCCTTTTTAGTTGTAATGTCAATCATTACCACTTTTCAACCAAGCATCTAATTCCCTATCATAGCCCTCTTTCTGGGCTAATTCTCTCAGAAATTCCTGATGATGAGTATGGTGGATACCATTGACCAGACTTTCATAGTAAACCTCAAAATAGGGAAGTTTGAGGTCTTTAGCCAACTGCAATTCAGCTGCCACATCGTAGTCTACCCGTCGGAAGTCCATATCTACCAAGCCCTTGTCATCAAACTCTAAAATCATATACTGGGCCCGTAAGTCCTTCCGTAACTGGGCATCTAGAAAGAAAGGCTGCCCAATCGAACCTGGATTGACAATCAATTGACCACCAGTCCCATAACGAAGCAACTGCTGGTGAATATGACCATAAACAGCAATATCACAAGGCGGGTTGGTCACCAAGCGGTCAAAATCCTCTTGCGCTCCAGTATGAATCAACTCTCTCCCCCAGTTCTTATCAGGAAGATGGTGGCTAATTCCTACCGTCAAATCCCCAAACTGACGATGAATCTGTAGAGGTTGATTGTGGAGCATTTCGATTTCTTCTAGGGAAATTTCCTCTAAAACATACTGGCACTGGCGCAAGAGATAGCGTTGACTAGGACGAGTGCTATCCAATTCCTTGCGGACACCATGCCACAGACTATCTTCCCAATTTCCCAAAACCCTAGCCGTAATCGGTAGTTCAGCCAACAAGTCCAAAATCCTTCTACGCCCTGTCCCTGGCATGAGAATGTCTCCCAAAAGCCAGTATTCATCCACTCCTAGCTGCCGAGCATCTGCCAAAACAGCCTCCAAGGCAGTGGTATTTCCATGAATATCTGAAAGAAGAGCTATTTTTGTCATATCCATCTCCTCGTTTTTTCTCTTGCAATAAGTATAACATAAAAAGTCACAGCTAGAGAAATCTAGCTTTTTTTGATATACTAGATAAAGATATTAGACAAGAGGAAGCGAATGACCCCGAATAAAGAAGATTATCTAAAATGTATTTATGAAATCGGCATAGACCTGCATAAAATTACCAACAAGGAAATTGCTGCCCGTATGCAAGTCTCTCCCCCTGCCGTAACTGAAATGATTAAACGGATGAAAAGTGAAAATCTCATCCTAAAGGACAAGGAATGTGGCTATCTACTGACTGACCTCGGCCTCAAATTGGTCTCTGAGCTCTATCGTAAGCACCGCTTGATTGAAGTTTTTCTAGTCCATCATTTAGACTATACGAGTGACCAGATTCATGAAGAAGCTGAGGTATTGGAACATACTGTCTCTGAGCTATTCGTGGAGAGACTAGAAAAATTACTTGGATTCCCCAAGACCTGCCCTCACGGAGGAACTATTCCTGCCAAGGGAGAACTCTTAGTTGAAATCAATAACCTACCACTAGCTGATATCAAAGAGAGTGGATCCTACCGTCTAACTCGGGTGCACGATAGTTTTGACATTCTCCATTATCTGGACAAGCACTCACTTCACATCGGTGATTCGCTCCAAGTCAAGCAGTTTGATGGCTTCAGCAATACCTTCACTATCCTTAGTAAAGACGAGGACTTACAAGTAAGTATAGACATTGCAAAACAACTCTATGTCGAGAAAATCAACTAATTTCTCAAGTCCCCTACCAACCCTGAAAATCAAATTTTCAGGGTTTTATTTCTATCATTTGATTTTACTTTCATTTAGTTGTAGAATGTTTGTAAAAAACAAGAAAGATAGTTTAACATATGAAGAAATCACTAAAAATTTTTGCGACATCCAAATGGTTTGACCTCTTCGGGGTTGCTTTGGTCGTTGGGATTGCGATTGCATCTGGTTACCTCAACTCACGCCTCGATAAATTTGTAGACTGGGGCCCATGGACAGCTCTTGTTCCCTTTGGATTGATTTCCGTAACCAACGTTGGGATTTCCATGTTGTCCACTCGTTTCACGGGGAAATTAAGCAAATGGGGAAACTACTTTGGTATTGTTAATACCATTTTGTCCGGTGCTATTGATTATATCCTTGGAAATAAGGCGGCCATCATTACCTATCCCGTCACCTTCCTCATTTATACCTTTGCGATTAAAAAATGGGAAGCTTCACAAGAAGGCAGACCCAACCAAATGAGCCAAAAACAGGTGAAATTGGCAGCCATCATCATTTCCATCATCGCCTTCCTCTTTGCCTTTGTGACAAACTATATCGGCTATGGAGGAAAGATGAATCTCCTTGCCTACGTAACAACTATTGCCTTTGCACTGTCCCTCATTGCCAATGCTTTTAACGCATTGAAACTAACAACTCAGTGGGGCTTTTGGTTGATTTACAATTTCGTTCAGCTGACAAAGGCTGGCATTCAAGGAAATTTTGCCAATATCGGAAAATACATCTTTTATATCCTCAATGCAATCGGAGCTTTATTTGTCTGGAATGATGAAGAGGTGGAACAATAAGAGGGAAATCAAATAAAGAAATCTAACAGAATCTCCTTACTAAAATTTTTTATCATTTTAGTTGTAACTTCCATTCTTTTGGAGTAGAATGAAGATAGATAAAAGAGGGAGGTCTTGTCATGAAAAAACTCTTTAGAATCCATTTTACAGCAATTGCAATCATTGATTTACTACTATTTGCATTCTTTAGCACTAGACCCGAGACAGCTTTAGAATGGCTCTTGCTCTCTGGTTTTATTTTCCTCCTTGCTCAAGGACTCCTGCTATTTCGCTTGCTTGTCCGACTCAAACATCAATTCGCTGAGATTTATCCTAAAATCAATAAAAAGATTCGCTTCTACTATTTAGGGATTCTCTCCATTGATTTTCTATTTTTTGTCCTTTTAACCTTCGTTAGTTCTCAGCGTTTTCTCTCTCTTATGCCAATCATCACTGCTTGCCATTCTACTTTATATTATATGACGGCCGACTACCTAAGAGACAACTATCCAGACTTTTACGATAAACATATCTCTTTATGGGAGTGTCTCTAAGGAAAAGGAGGGGTTATCATGAAAAAAATCATCTTCATCAAAACCACTCAACTCCTTGTCATTGATGGAATCATGCTGGCATTTTTGACATTTAAAGGGGGGCTTACTTGGGACTGGATTTTTATTTATAGCGGTTGGCTCATTTTCTTTCATCCTGTGCTATTGACCTATCTTTCAAACCAACTTTGTGACCACTTTAGTCACCTCTATTCCCAGATTAGACCGAGATTCTGGCATTTTGCCTTACAAATCCTCCTATGGGATAGCCTGATGATTCTCTCCTTGATATGTTTAAGTGGTATTCCACTTTTCCTTCAGGGCACTCTCCTCATCCTAGGACACCTCATCCCTTCCTATCGCATAAGCCAAAGCCTAAAAAGAGACTTCCCAAAAGTCTATCAAGAACAGATTTCATTTTGGAGTATTTTATGATAGATGAGAAAAACCAAGCTGGCTGGGCTTGGTCTTTCTTATCTATTTTTAGTATCAAGGATAATGGTAACTGGTCCATCATTGACCAGCTCAATCTGCATATCCGCTCCAAAGATGCCTGTCTGAACGGGCACTTCTTGCGCTAATTTTTGATTGAATGCATCATAGAAGTCTGATGCCATATCAGGTTTGGCTGCCCCTGTAAAGGCTGGACGATTGCCTTTCTTAGTATCCGCAAAGAGGGTAAACTGAGAAATAGAGAGGATTTCTCCTTCAATATCTTTGACAGACAGGTTCATCTTGCCTTCTACGTCTGAAAAAATCCGCATATTGACCAGTTTTCTCACAGCATAGTCCAAATCTTCCTCTTGGTCCTCTGGTCCAACACCAACCAGCAATAGGAGCCCCTGATTGATTTTTCCCTGAACCTGACCTTCGATACTCACTTGGGCTTTTTTTACCCGTTGGATAATGATTTTCATAATAGCCTTTCTAGTAAGAGCTAGGACAATTAGCCGTTTGTCCGTTTGACAGAGTAAACTTCTGGCACACTCTTAATCTTGTCCACGACCGTAGTCAGCGTCGAGAGGTTGGCAATGCCGAAGGATACATGGATATTAGCAAACTTCATATCCTTGGTTGGTTGGGCGTTGACTGTCGAGATATTCTTGGTTGTGTTTGAGAGAACTTGCAGTACATCGTTCAACAGTCCTGTACGGTTGAGACCATAGATATCGATATGAGCCATATACTCCTTATTTGAGTTTGAATACTGATCTTCCCATTCCACATCAAGGAGACGTTGCTCATAGTTTTCTTGGGCACGCAGGTTCATACAGTCCACACGGTGAATAGCCACACCACGCCCCTTGGTAATGTAGCCGACAATGTCATCACCAGGAACAGGATTACAGCACTTGGCAATCCGCACTAGGAGTCCAGAAGCACCTTCAATGACCACTCCACCCTCATGCTTGACCTTGAGGGTTTCTTTATTTTCAACTTTGACTTCGCCGCCTTTGACAAGTTCTTCTGCCTCAGCCTTGGCCTTGGCACGTTCTTCCTCACGGCGTTCCTTTTCAGTCAGACGGTTAAAGACGGTAATGGCACCGATTTCGCCAAAACCAATGGCCGCAAAGAGGGATTCCTCTGTCTTGTAGCTGGTCTTTTGCAGAACTTGGTCCATGTGACGCTTGTCCATGAATTTATTGGCCACATAGCCGTTTTCTTGGAACTGGGCCATCAACATCTCACGACCCTTATTGACAGACAATTCCTTATCTTGGTTTTTAAAGAACTGACGAATCTTGTTGCGGGCCTTGCTGGTCTTAACCATATTGAGCCAATCACGGCTTGGCCCAAAGGAGTTCGGGTTGGTAACAATTTCGACCTGATCCCCTGTCTTGAGCTTGGTTGTCAGTGGAACCATACGACCATTGACCTTGGCACCTGTCGCTTTTTCACCAACTTTGGTATGAATTTCGTAGGCAAAGTCAATCGGTCCTGAATCTTTGGGAAGGGAACGGACAGCTCCATCTGGAGTAAAGACATAAATCTCCTCAGCCAGGTAGTTTTCCTTAACTGAATCCACAAATTCCTTGGCATCATCAGCTTGGTCTTGGAGCTCCATCATCTCCTTGATCCAGTTCATCCCAATAGCTGATTCCTTGCTGTTAACCTGTCCCTTGATACCCTTCTTATAAGCCCAGTGAGCCGCAACCCCGTACTCAGCCACCTCGTGCATTTCCTTGGTCCGAATCTGGAATTCGATTGGCCCTTTTGGCCCATAAACAGTCGTATGGATAGACTGGTAACCATTGGCCTTGCGATTAGCGATATAGTCTTTAAAGCGACCTGGCATCGGTTTCCAAAGCTCATGCACATAACCAAGCATGGCATAGACATCACTTTGGGTATCTAAAATACAGCGAATGGCAATCAGGTCATAGATTTCCTCAAAACGTTTTCTCTTATCCTGCATTTTGCGGAAAATCGAGTAAATATGCTTGGGACGACCGTAAATCTTCCCTTTCAAGTGACGATCCGTCGTATAGTCTTCTAGTTTCGTAACTACCTCATCCACCAAGGCTTCACGCTCTCTGCGCTTTTCCTTCATCATATGGGTAATCTTGTAAAACTCCGTTGGATTAAGATAACGGAAAGATAGGTCTTCCAATTCCCATTTAACGCTAGAAATCCCCAAACGGTGAGCAAGTGGTGCATAGATTTCCATGGTTTCTTTGGAAATACGCTCCTGCTTATCTTTTCGAAGATGTTTCAGAGTTCGCATATTGTGCAAGCGGTCAGACAGTTTAACCAAGATAACGCGGATGTCCTCAGACATGGCCATGAGCATCTTGCGATGATTTTCTGCCAACTGCTCTTCGTGAGACTTGTATTTGACCTTACCAAGCTTGGTAACCCCATCTACGATTACCCGCACATCAGGACCAAACTCTCTTTCCAAATCGTCCAAGGTCGCATCTGTATCTTCCACCACGTCATGCAAGAAACCACAAGCTACCGTTACAGCATCCAGCTTGAGCTTAGCTAAAATACCTGCCACTTGGATGGGGTGAATGATATAAGGCTCACCTGA
Source organism: Streptococcus mitis (assembly GCF_003942775.1). Lineage (GTDB taxonomy): Bacteria > Bacillota > Bacilli > Lactobacillales > Streptococcaceae > Streptococcus > Streptococcus mitis_CN. Next base: position 326,713 of record NZ_RJNX01000001.1, read on the forward strand.
TTGGCGATATTGACCACAATGGCAATCCACCGCATAGACCAAGGCCTTATGGACAAAATGGACATCCTCTTCCGTCAAATATTCTTTGGTTAAAGCGACAACTTCTTCGCCTGTTAAATTCACTTCTTTTGGCATCTCTACTCTCCAATTCTTCCTACCATTTTATCACTTTTTTAAGAATATGAAAACTAGAAAAAGAGGATTCTGAAGCTATTCAATTTGTTGGGAAGGAGGATAAAAAAAGATTCACACTAAAACAATAAAATTATCTGATTTTCATCTATCTTTTTTGATATAGGCTACACTAAAAGTCAGCGAAATGAAAATACATTCTTCTTTTTTCAATAAATAAGGTTTGATATTTTGGTAATTTTCTAACCTTTTTAGTGTATAATGGTAATATAAACAGTTTTTTTACGATAATTACTGAATTTTCATCTTTCTAGAAAGGCAAACAACATGAAATCACACAAAAGATTGACACTTTTAGCTTTGGCTGTTCTCGGCTTATCCAGCCAAATCGTTTTGGCTGACGATACGAGTCATTCCACTACTGCCCCTATGACTAGTTCAACCAGTAGCTCAACAAATACTTCCACTAGCAATTCTACTAGTAGTTCTACAAATACTTCTACTAGCAGTTCTCAAGCTAGTACAGAAACTTCGTCAAGTATAGCTAGTTCAAGTGAGCAAGAAAGCAAACCTTCTCTTTTTAGGGAAACCAAACCCAATCAACCTATACAAACTGGCTGGGTAAAAGAGGGGAACAAATGGACTTTTTATAGTCAAACTGGGGTCAAATTTACAGATACTCTCTATGATGGTTATTTCTTTGATAGTCATGGCTACTTGCTTGAAAACAGCTGGTACCAAATGGGAAATAATTGGTACTATATCAATGGTTCAGGTAAATATTTATCCAACCAGTGGAGCCAAATCAATGGCAAGTGGTATGCTTTTGATGGCTACGGTAGAATGTTGGCCAATGTCTGGAAAGGCGATTACTACCTCAAATCCAGCGGTGCTATGGCAGATAAGGAATGGGTCTACGACCAAAGCTACTCTAGTTGGTTTTACCTAAAATCTGGCGGACGCTATGCCCAAAAACAATGGATTGGTTCTTACTACCTCAAATCTGGTGGCTACATGGCCCATAAGGAATGGATTTATGATCCAGACTATCAAGCTTGGTACTATCTTAAGGACGATGGTGTGTATGTTACAGGAACCTATGCAGTTGATGGTAAAAACCAGCTCTTCCAAGGGAATGGAAAATGGGTTCGTGAATTAGCACAAGGTTTTCAAAAAGGACATTACTCTAAAACTATTTTTCTAGATCCAGGACACGGTGGCAAGGACCGCGGTGCTTATTACTATGGCATAGCTGAAAAAGACTTAAACCTACAAGTTTACCATAAATTACGTAAACGATTAGAAGATCTTGGCTACACCGTTCTCACTTCTCGAGATAGTGATATAGACGTTGATTTCATTACCGAGCGTTCTCGTATGGTCAATAAGACCAATGCTGACTTTTTCATCAGCCTTCATTTCAATGCAAAAGGAAATGATACAACCGTTAATCTAGGTATCCAGACCTATTCTTACAAGGATGAACCTGGCTTCCCTAGCAAGATTAACAAGGATTGGCACAACAATCCTGAACGGATGAGTGAAAGTAATCGTCTCGCAGCTGATATCCATTCTTCACTGCTAGCTGAAACTGGAGCTAGGGATGCTGGGCTCTTGCAAGCAACCTTTGCTGTTCTCCGTGAAACAGCTAAACCAGCTGTTTTGCTAGAGATGGGATATATGGATAATCCAGAAGAAAACCAAAAAATCCGCAGCAGTGACTATCAAGATAAACTAGTCGAAGGGATTGTTAAGGGAATCCAAAAATATTATGCTGGTAATTAAAACAGCTTAAGCCTCGAACTCATTCGGGGCTTATTTTTTATCCAAACCATCTTCTTTCTAGAACTATTTCTTTTTAAGCTTATTCTCCCTAACTGTGCTATACTTAATTTATACTCAATGAAAATCAAAGAGCAAACTAGCCGCAGGCTGCTCAAAGCACTGCTTTGAGGTTACAGATAAAGTTGACGCGGTTTGAAGAGATTTTCGAAGAGTATTAGTACATTCTTTGAGATTGGAGCTAGTATGAAAATCCATAAAACCGTGAATCCTGTTGCCTATGAAAATACCTATTACTTGGAAGGCGAAAAGTACCTCATCGTGGTTGACCCTGGTAGCCATTGGGAAGCCATTCGTCAGACAATAGAGAACATCAACAAACCGATCTGCGCTATTCTCCTTACCCACGCCCATTATGACCATATCATGAGTCTGGACTTGGTTCGCGAAACTTTTGGCAATCCTCCGGTCTATATTGCAGAGAGTGAAGCCAGCTGGCTCTATACTCCTATCGATAATCTCTCTGGGCTTCCTCGCCACGATGATATGGCAGATGTGGTCGCAAAACCTGCAGAACACACCTTTGTCTTTCATGAGGAATATCAGCTGGAGGAATTTCGTTTCACCGTCTTACCAACACCAGGACATTCTATCGGTGGTGTTTCCCTAGTCTTTCCTGATGCTCACCTAGTCTTGACAGGAGATGCCCTATTCCGTGAAACCATTGGACGAACCGACCTTCCAACTGGTAGTATGGAACAACTCCTTCATAGTATCCAGACCCAACTCTTCACTCTACCAAACTATGATGTCTATCCAGGGCATGGTCCAGCTACTACTATCGCTCACGAAAAAACTTTCAATCCTTTTTTCTAGTAAAATGATGACAATCAATAGCACAATTTAAGTAAACTATCCAGCAAATCTTTCTATTACAAAAGGCATCCAATAAGGTGTGAAAACCTTGATTGAATGCCTTTTTTCTGATTACTGACCTCTTTGCATTACCAAATAATCACACGGTCTTCTGGTGAACGCCACATTCCATCACTTTCTTTGACATCATAGGTTGTAAAGAAATCATCGAAGTTTGGTACTTGCACATTGACACGGAGTTTGGCTGGCGCGTGCACATCGACGCTAGCCAAAAGTTTCATAAATTCTGGACGACCTTTCATGCGCCAGATGCGACCGAAGTTGTAGAAGAATTCTTCTGCTGAGAAGTCTGCTTCTCTCTTAGCTGCTTCAAGCGCTGCTGCGATTCCTCCCAAGTCAGCCACATTTTCTGATACAGTCAATTTACCGTTGATGGTTGCTCCATAAGAATCCTGTCCATCAAACTGGTCAATGACTTTTTGTGTTTTCTCCTTGAAGGCAGCATAGTCGCTCTCTGTCCACCAATCCTTTAGGCTACCATTTTCATCAAAGGAAGCTCCGTTGGTATCAAAGGCGTGGGAAATTTCATGGGCAATAACCGCCCCAATACCACCGTAGTTAGCAGAAGATGACTGATGCAAGTCATAGAAAGGCGCCTGCAAAATAGCCGCTGGGAAGACAATCAGGTTCTTCTGTGGATTGTAGTAGGCATTGACCATATGAGCAGGCATGCCCCATTCCTTATAGTCCACAGGCTGATTCCACTTGCTCCAACTGTGCTTGATTTCCACACGCGCAAAGGCTAGAGCATTGTCAAAAAGACTAACATTTTCATCCACTACCTTGTCCTTATAGCGTTCTGGTAATTCTTCAGGGTAACCGATATAAGGCTTGATGACATTGAGTTTGACGATGGCCTTGTCACGAGTTTCAGGAGTCAGCCAGTCATTTTTAGCCAAGCGTTCCTTATAGACATCAATCATAGTTGCTACTTTTTTCTCCACATCCGCCTTAGCCTCTGGAGAGAATTTTTCATGGGCATACCAAAGACCTAAGGCTTGTTTGAAAGGACCTTGTGCTAGTTGATAAGCTGCCTTGACCTTGTCTTTGGCTTCTGGAACTCCTGAAAGCGCACGGCTATAGGCACCTGACAAGACACGGATTTCTTCTGTTAAATAGCTGGTTGAGAGATTCACAACACTTAAAATTAAGGTTGCCTTGAGGAGAGGCCAGGCCTCTTCACTATAGAATTGGTCTGCTGCTTGCCAGAAACGTTCTTCGTCTACAATAACCTTGTCTGGTACTTGTCCAAGAACGGCTTGGAAAAAGTCATCCAAAGGTAGGGCAGACGCAAATTTCTTGAAATCTTCGTAAGCATATGGATGGTAAAGTTTAGCATACTCTGAACTTTCTTCATTAGAGAGCACCACTGCCGCAACTCGACGGTCCAATTCTAGTCTTTTCTCTAGCAAGTCTTCGATTTCTTCATCAGAGAAATCATAGGCTTTAAGGAGATTAGAAGTACTTTCTTTCCAAAGGTTCAACAATTCCTCACGCTGAGGATGGTCTTCAGCATAGTAGGTCGTATCTGGCAGGATTGTGCTTGGGGCACTAGCCCAAAGAACATTGATTCTGGCATCCATAAAGTCTGGTGATACACCAAAAGGAAGGAAGTTTGGTTTTCCAGCAAGCTCAAACTCTGCTAGTTTAGCTGTAAAATCCGCAAAAGTCTCCAATTCTTGAAATTCTTTAAGAAGTGGTAAGACAGGAGTGATACCGTCAGCTTCTCTCTTGTCAAAATCACGAACTAGGCGGTGGTATTTGACAAAGTTTGCCAAGATAGCATCCTCAGTCACCTCTTCACCTGTCAACCACTTGTCTGTTGTCGCCAACATCAAGTCTTCAATTTCCTGATCTAAATCAACAAAACCTCCCGTTTGAGATTTATCTGCTGGGATTTCAGCAGTCTTCTGCCATTCTCCATTGATTGCATCATAAAAATCATCTTGATAACGTGTCATCTTGTTCTCACTTTCATTTGTACTTGTTTTTAGCTTAACAAAAATTACCTGGGAATGCAATTAAAAATGAACTGATATTTTCTATTGTTTTTCAGTTATTATTTTAATTTTTTTAAAAATTAACTTGACTTAATTTTTTTTTTAAGGTATATTAAGAGGCAGGAGGAATATAAGTTTATGATACGTATTGAAAACCTCAGTGTCTCCTACAAAGAAACGTTGGCACTTAAGGATATTTCACTAGTGCTCCATGGACCAACAATTACCGGTATCATTGGTCCGAACGGTGCTGGAAAATCAACATTATTAAAAGGGATGCTGGGAATTATCCCACATCAAGGTCAGGCATTTCTCGATGACAAGGAAGTTAAAAAATCCTTACACCGAATCGCCTATGTCGAACAAAAAATCAATATCGACTACAACTTTCCCATCAAGGTCAAGGAATGTGTCTCGCTAGGACTATTTCCTTCTATTCCTCTCTTTCGCAGTTTAAATGCTAAACATTGGAAAAAAGTAGAGGAAGCCCTTGAAATCGTCGGCCTAGCTGACTACGCTGAACGTCAAATCAGTCAACTGTCTGGAGGTCAATTCCAGCGGGTCTTGATTGCCAGATGTTTGGTGCAGGAAGCCGATTATATCCTCTTGGATGAACCCTTTGTTGGGATTGACTCTGTCAGTGAGGAAATCATCATGAATACGCTGAGAGATTTGAAAAAAGCTGGTAAGACGGTTCTCATCGTTCACCACGACCTCAGCAAGGTTTCCCACTACTTCGATCAAGTCTTACTTGTCAATCGAGAAGTGATTGCCTTTGGTCCAACCAAAGAAACCTTTACCGAAGCCAATCTCAAAGAAGCTTACGGTAATCGACTCTTTTTCAATGGAGGTGACCTATGATTGCAGAATTTATCGATGGATTGCAAAAATTCCATTTCCTACAAAATGCCTTGATAACAGCTATTGTCATTGGGGTCGTAGCTGGAGCTGTGGGATGTTTCATCATCCTACGCGGGATGTCACTCATGGGAGATGCCATTTCACATGCTGTCTTGCCAGGTGTAGCCCTCTCCTTTATCTTGGGCCTTGACTTCTTTATCGGAGCCATTGTCTTCGGACTACTAGCTGCTATCATCATTACCTACATCAAGGGAAACTCGATTATCAAAAGCGATACCGCCATCGGCATTACCTTTTCTTCTTTCTTAGCCCTCGGTATCATCTTGATTAGTGTCGCTAAAAGTTCAACTGACCTTTTCCATATTCTTTTTGGTAATATCCTGGCCGTCCAAGATACGGATATGTTTATTACTATGGGTGTGGGGGCAGCCATTCTCTTGTTAATCTGGATTTTCTTCAAGCAACTCTTGATAACATCCTTTGATGAACTCTTGGCTAAAGCCATGGGAATGCCTGTCAATTTCTATCACTACCTTCTCATGGTACTCCTAACTCTCGTGTCTGTGACAGCCATGCAAAGTGTCGGAACTATCCTGATTGTAGCCATGCTGATTACCCCAGCGGCAACTGCTTATCTGTATGCTAATAGCCTGAAAAGCATGATTTTCCTTTCCTCAACATTTGGAGCGACAGCTTCAGTTTTGGGGCTCTTTATCGGCTATAGCTTTAACGTTGCGGCAGGTTCTAGTATCGTGCTTACAGCCGCTAGTTTCTTTCTCATTAGCTTCTTTATCGCTCCAAAACAACGATATTTGAAACTGAAAAATAAACATTTGTTAAAATAAGGGGCAAAGCCCCAATAAATTGGAGGTTCTAATGAAAAAATTAGGTACATTACTCGTTCTCTTTCTTTCCGTCATTGCTCTTGTAGCATGTGCTAGCGGAAAAAAAGATGCAGTTTCTGGTCAAAAACTAAAAGTTGTTGCTACAAACTCAATCATCGCTGATATTACTAAAAATATTGCTGGTGACAAGATTGATCTTCACAGTATCGTTCCTGTTGGCCAAGACCCACACGAATACGAACCACTCCCTGAAGACGTTAAGAAAACATCTCAAGCTGATTTGATTTTCTACAACGGTATCAACCTTGAAACTGGTGGCAATGCTTGGTTTACAAAATTGGTAGAAAATGCCAAGAAAACTGAAAACAAAGACTACTTTGCAGTCAGCGAAGGCGTTGATGTTATCTACCTTGAAGGCCAAAACGAAAAAGGCAAAGAAGACCCACACGCTTGGCTTAACCTTGAAAACGGGATGATTTTTGCTAAGAATATCGCAAAACAATTGAGCGCTAAAGACCCTAGCAACAAGGAATTCTACGAAAAAAATCTCAAAGAATATACTGATAAGCTAGACAAACTTGACAAGGAAGCTAAAGAGAAATTTAACAACATCCCTGCTGAGAAGAAATTGATCGTAACCAGCGAAGGATGCTTCAAATACTTCTCTAAAGCCTACGGTGTCCCAAGTGCCTATATCTGGGAAATCAACACTGAAGAAGAAGGAACACCTGACCAAATCAAGACCTTGGTTGAAAAACTTCGCCAAACAAAAACTCCTTCCCTCTTTGTAGAATCAAGTGTGGATGACCGTCCAATGAAAACTGTTTCTCAAGACACAAACATCCCAATCTACGCACAAATCTTTACTGACTCTATCGCAGAACAAGGTAAAGAAGGCGATAGCTACTACAACATGATGAAATACAACCTTGACAAGATTGCTGAAGGATTGGCAAAATAATACTCTTCGAAAATCAAATTCAAACCACGTCAGCGTCGCCTTGCCGTACTCAAGTACAGCCTGTGGCTAGCTTCCTAGTTTGCTCTTTGATTTTCATTGAGTATAAGCCTCTGAAAAACGTCATTCTCTCATGAGCTGGCGTTTTTTCTATGCCCATATTTCCGGTCAAATCATTGGAAAATTCCGACTGTTTCAGCTAAAATGGAAGAAAAAAGATTGGAGTATCCTATGGTAATTTTTCTCGGAAATCCTGTGAGCTTTACAGGTAAACAACTACAAGTCGGCGACAAGGCACTTGATTTTTCACTCACTACAACAGACCTTTCTAAAAAATCTCTGGCTGATTTTGATGGGAAGAAAAAAGTCTTGAGTGTCGTGCCTTCTATCGATACAGGCATCTGCTCAACTCAAACGCGTCGTTTTAATGAAGAACTGGCTGGACTGGATAATACGGTTGTCTTGACTGTTTCAATGGACCTTCCTTTTGCCCAAAAACGTTGGTGTGGTGCTGAAGGTATTGAAAATGCCATCATGCTCTCAGACTATTTCGACCATTCCTTTGGACGTGATTATGCCCTCTTAATCAATGAGTGGCATCTATTGGCACGCGCAGTCTTTGTCCTCGATACTGACAATACTATTCACTACGTTGAATACGTGGACAATATCAACTCTGAACCAAACTTCGAAGCTGCAATTGCAGCTGCTAAAGCCCTATAGAAAAAATCCTCTGTCACAAGGAGTTCCCTACTCTTTGAAACGGAGGATTTTTGTTTACTAGTAAATATAAGTTTAATCAGATAAAAACAACTGCCTTACTCTACAGATTTCAGGGCTTCAAGCATATCAACCTTTCTCAGATGATAATTGACAAAGAAACCAAGGACGGTCAAAATGGTGCTTACTGCTACCACTGGGATTACATAGACTTCCCAGGCTACCTGCGGATAAAAGAGAATAGTCGCAGGAGAAATCATTTGAATCAAAAATTGATGTAAATAGAAACCAGATACCAAACCAAGTACGATTCCCACAAGGGACAGCACAATCGTCTCACGGTAAATGTAGAGAGTGACTTCATTGTTATGAAAACCGAGAACCTTGATAGTGGAGAGTTCACGGATTCTCTCAGCCACGTTGATATTGGTCAAATTGTAGAGGATAACAATAGCCAACAGAACCGATACGATGACCAAGATGGTCATAGTCTGATTGAGTGAGCTAGCGACGGAGTCAAAGAGTCGAATGGCTGAAGCATTCTGGACAACGCTGGATACCGCAGATTGATTCATAAGTAAGCCTGCCTGTCTTTCGATACTAGTTGCACTGGTATCCCTTAGCGAGACCAGATAAGTGTTGGCTTGGGCTAGCTGTCCGTAAATTTGCTCATAGTCAGTCTGACTCATATAAATAAAATGACCAACGTAGTTCTCAGCAATGGCAGCGACCGTTAGTTCCTTACCTTCAATTTCTAGAGTCTGTCCAACCTTGACACCTGCCAGCTGAGCAAGTTTAGTTGTGATGACAACTCCATCTTTTAATGTCAGCTCCTGCTGATGATTTTGCAGATGAATAAAGGGTGTCAAATCTTCCTTCTCTGTCATCATAAGGGTAATTGTCTGAAGACCAGCCTTACCTTTGAAATCCTTGTCTAGCGTTTTAGAATAGATTTTCTGGTAGGCTTTGATGTCCTGCCCTTTCAACACTTCTTCTAGATTTTCCTTGTCCTGATTGGTCGCACTAGGATTTTCAGAGACAATCATCTGATACTGTTGGATTTGTTGAAACTGTCTAGACGGAACTCCTGCTACAGAGGATTGGATTCCCAAACCGGCAAAAAGCAAAGCGACTGAACCTGCCACACCAAAGATTGTCATCAACATCCGTTGCTTATAACGAAAGATATTGCGAGCTGTTACCTTATGGGTAAAACTGAGACGACGCCAGATAAAACCGATGCGCTCCAGTAAGATTTTAGCTCCCTTAACAGGTGGTTTAGGCAGTAAAAGTTGGGCTGCTTCGTCGTGAAGTTCCCTCCGAGCTACCAGATAGGCTGGTAACACACTCGCCAACCAACTCAAGACAAGAGCCAATAAGCTATAGGTCCAATAGAACTGAATCTGGGTTTCTCCCACCACCATGCCTTTTGTAATGACACTTGAAATCACACTGGCTAGCAAATAATGTCCAAGTATGCTACCTAGAGCTGTTCCTACAGTCCCAGCTACTAGACCGTAAAGGAGAAACTTGGCAATAATATCCTTGCTACGATAGCCCAAGGCCTTAAAAATCCCTGCATGTGTTCTCTCTTCATCCACAAAGCGAGTCATGGTTGTAAAGGTCACCATAGCTGCTACGGCATAAAGCACTACAGGAAAGATATTGCCCACTGCCCGAATACTGGCTGAAGCATTACTGTACATGAGGTAGCCTTGACCGCCAGACATGGTTTGCCGATTATAGACTTGATACTTGGGCTCAGCTAAATCATCCAAGACTTGCTGATGTTTTTCTAATTTTTCCTTTTCTTGGGCTAAATTTTGTTCAGCCTGCTTTAGTTTGTCCTCTTCCTTGCTCAATTCCTGCTTGGCTTGGGTAAGTTGAGAACTAGCTTGCTCTCTCTGTGCTTGAGGAAGCAAGGCTAGTTGACTTTCTTGAGCCTGTAAACGAGCTTGAGCAGCTGCTAAACGACGCTTACCTTCCTGCAGATTAGTCTCAGCCTTGTCAAGGGTCTCTTGACCTTTGTCTAAAGACTCTTGGCCTTCTTTTTTCAAGAGTTGCAGACGTGCCTTGCCATTATCTGACAAAGCTTGTTCCAGGTCTTCCTGATGTTGCTTGGATTTTTCTTCATAAGCTTCTGAAAAAGCATTTAAGTCTGCTAAATCTTGATATTTCAAACGAGCTATATTGTAGACTTTTTGATCAAACTGACTAGGTAAAATCACCCCATAGGCTGTCAGAGTCCCACTTCCACTTCCTGCGTAGCCCATATCTCGCTGGGAGAGGATTTCAGCTGAATCCACAAAACCAGTAATGGTATAAGTATGGTCTTTTAAAGAGGAATGTCCCTCTTCTTTTTCTTTAAAGCTAATCTCCTGTCCTACACGATATTGGCCTTGTAAATGACTGGCCAAAGCAATTTCCTGGTCTGACTGAGGAAGTCGTCCCTCTCTTAGCTGAAAGGTTGAAATTCGCTCTGGTTTAGAATACAGCCGAATGGCATCCTGCCCATTTTCCATAGTCACATCTGTCAAATAGCCAAACTCAAAATCTGCTCCCTCTATCTGTTCTAATTCTTCTTGATCTGCTTGATCCAAACCATAATTAGACATAACTGCCAAATCCAAGGTTTGAGCAGTTGTTAAATAAGCATTAGCTGTCGCCTCCATGTTGGGGCTAGTCACTTTGAGGCCTACTAGGGCTAGAGACCCCAACATCATCAAGGTCAAGATGGATAAAAAACGCCCCTTGGAGCCTGTGAAGGACTGAATTAAGTCCTTCCAATAGGTTTTTCGCTTGATCATGCTAGTACTCCAAACTGTCGATATCCTGAGGATGCTGGTTCATCACCACATCCTTGACACTGGCATCGTGCATATGAATCACGCGATCAGCAATGGGCGCCAAAGCTCCATTGTGAGTCACGATAATCACCGTCGCTCCTTTTTGACGAGACATATCTTGGAGAATTTTCAAAACCTGCTTGCCCGTCTGATAATCCAAGGCTCCAGTCGGTTCATCACAAAGGAGGATTTTAGGATTTTTGGCTACCGCGCGTGCAATGGAGACTCGCTGTTGCTCCCCTCCAGAAAGCTGGGCTGGAAAGTTATTGAGACGATGAGCCAGACCTACATCTGTCAAGACCTGTTCAGGATTCAAGGCATCTGACACGATTTCTGAAGCCAACTCCACATTTTCCTTAGCGGTTAGATTGGAAACTAGATTATAAAACTGAAAAACAAAACCGACATCATTTCTACGATAATTGGTCCTCTGGTGGGAACTATAGTCTGCAATATTGACACCATCAATCCAAATCTCTCCTTCATCATTGGTATCCATTCCACCAAGAAGGTTAAGAACCGTTGACTTGCCTGCACCAGATGCACCTAGAATAATAACCAATTCACCCTTTTCAATCTCAAAATTCACATCGCGATTGGCTACAATCTCCGTGTCCCCAACCTGATAACGCTTGTAACAGTGTTTCATCTCAATATAAGCCATAAGACACACCCTCTCTCAAACAAATTACTTCCTACTACCATTATAACGCTTTTTCAACTAGTTGGAAACTGCTTACATTCTCAAATCCTTATTAAAAGGCAGTTTCAATTTACTGCCTTTTAATACTCAATGAAAATCAAAGAGCAAACTAGGAAGCTAGCCACAGGTTGCTCAAAGCACCGCTTTGAGGTTGTAGATAAGACTGACAAAGTCAGTCACATATATACGGTAAGGCGACGCTGACGTGGTTTGAATTTGATTTTAGAAGAGTATAACATCTTCTTAAAAATAAAATTGAACAAGATCACCTTCTGCTGTTACCACCGAAATACAATCTTTCCCCATGCATTTCGTTTTTATTTTTTCTTTATCCAATTTAATCACACTCTTCTCAATATCTGGATAAGAGACTCGCAAATCTCCTCCACTTCTTGATAAAATGGTCAACTGTAAGAGTTTTTTATCCGCCCACCTCATGCTCACTTCAAAATGTCCACGTGCCATTAAGCCTGAAACGGAACCTGTTGACCATGCATCGGGTAGGGCGGCTAGAGGTACCAGATAAGCTGTATGAGACTGGAGTAACATTTCTGCCATGCCACTGCTAGCACCAAAATTACCATCTATCTGAAAAGGAGGATGGCTACACCAAAGATTTGGCAAGGTGGATGACTTTAACTGCTCTGCTAATAATTTATGGGCTCGATTGCCATCTCCTAGACGCGCCCAAAGATTGATCTTATTGGCCTTAGACCAGCCTGTGCCACCATCTCCACGATCATTGAGACTAGCACGCGCCGCATCAAGATACTCTTGCCCCTTATGACTAAAGAGAGTTCCAGGATAGAGTCCCACCAGATGGGAAGCGTGCCGATGCTGGGCCTCCACTTTCTCATTTTGAAAATGCTGCTCTTCCTCCTCATACCACTCCCTGATTCGACCAGATTGAGTGATTTGAAGAGGATTAAGCAAGTCAAACTTCTCCTTGACCTCATTCAACAAAGCCTCATCCAGTCCCAATTCCTGAGCAGCCTGAATAAAATCATGGAATAATTGCCAAATCAGAGATTGGTCATAGGTATTGCCAATCGAAATCGGCCCATGTTCTGGGGAATAAGACGGAGAAGATACCCAACGTTGCGCCTGCTGATCCTCATGTAAAAAATCATTCCAAAAACGAACCGTTTCCCTCAACATGGGATAAATTTTCTCCCTGAGATAGTCTTGGTCCCTGTAAAATGAATAGGCTTCATAAACCGTTTGCATCATCCACGCATTGGCAGCTGGAGACCAACCCCAATAGTAATTCCAACCAGGTGCCGTCCAACCAAAGGGAGTCGCTTGAGTATGAACCAACCAACCATTCTCCTCCCCTTCCTGAGAGACGATTCCTGCATACCTTGCAGCCGCTAGACGACCATAGACACGCAAATCATCGATATAGTTGATGACTGGAAAAGCCGTCTCAAAGAGATTAGTAACATAGGCTGGCCAATAATTCATCTGCAGATTGACATTTAAGTGATAGTCCGAATTCCAAGGAGGATTATCGACCCCATTCCAGACTCCTTGTAAATTAGCTGGTAGGGCATCTGGGCAATCTCTAGAAGAGCTGATCAATAAATACCGTCCATACTGGAAGAACAACTCCTCCAAAGCCTGCCCCTCTTGTGGCTTATAATTTTTTAACAAATCATCCGTAGTGGATGTGTCAACATCAGCTCCCAAATCCAATTGAACACGCTGGAATAAGGCTTGGTAGTCCTCAATATGCCTTGATTTCAATTGGTCATAGCCCTTTTCTTTAGCTGTTTCCACCAAGTCCTTTACCTGTTTCTCTAAATCTATTTTCTTGCGATAATTGCTAGCAGGATTTTGGGAAAAATTTGTCTTAGCAGCTAAGAAGAGATTGGCATAATTTGCTCCTGATATCTGAACCTTATCTGACCAAACTCTAATATCTCCATCCGTTTCCCAAGCTAGACAACTAGCAAACCGCTGATCATTATCCTTAACTCTTCCCTTCATCAAGATATGAGAATCAGTAATATCCAACTTGCATTCCTTGTAATCAGATTTTTCCTGCTCATACTTTCCATCAGAAGCCAAATCGCGGGTCAACAACAGTTCCATAGTAAAATCTAGAGTTTCCGACCCTTCCTTAGTAAAGCGCTGAACCAAGAGATTATCTGGAAAACTCGCAAAAGCTTCACGTTCAAATTTCGTTCCCTTATAGACATAAGAAGTCGTCGCAAGCGCCTTACTGATATTAAGCTGTCTCTGGTAATCCGTCACCTGAGACAAAGTCTTGCCTTGCTTGCTAAACTCAATATGAATATCCCCAAAGGACAGATAGGTCCCATATTGACTCGTTTTGGGTCCGACCAGGTGCTGTTCAGCCAGTTCCTTAGCAGTATTATAGTCTCTCTTCTCCAAAGCCTGCCGAATCTCAGCTAAAAAACCATACTGGTCCTGAAGATTTCCACCCTGATAATCTAAACTATCTGGTCGAGGCCCACCAGACCAGAGACTTTTTTCATTGAATTGAATCCGCTCAGCCCCAATAAGACCAAAGACTTTAGCTCCTAAAGAACCATTGCCTATCGGTAAGGCCTCTTCTTCCCAACTCTTATATGTTGTTGACGCTGGTTGCTTGTAGGCCAATACATAATCTTGTTTTTTATTCCTTATCATACTACCATACTAACATAAAAAGTCTAGAAATCAATTCTAGACTTACAATTTTTTATTTTCCAAGGTAGTATTCAGAAACGACGTTCAATTTTTCGTCAAATTCGAATACCAATGGTGGGAAGTTAGGGATTTCCACGTCCATGATTTCGTCATCTGACAAACCTTTGATGTGTTTTACAAGGGCACGGATTGAGTTACCGTGAGCTCCTACGAATACATTTTTACCATCTTTAAGAGCTGGAGCGATTTTATCTTCCCAGAATGGAAGGGCACGTTCCAAAGTCACTTTCAAGTTTTCAGCATCTGGAATAACTGAGTCGTCAAGTGAAGCGTAACGACGGTCTGTGTGAGCTGAGTGCTCATCATCACGATCCATGTTTGGAGGCAATACATCGTATGAACGACGCCAGATGTGAACTTGCTCATCACCAAATTGCTCAGCAGCTTCAGCTTTGTTTTTACCAGTCAAACCACCGTAGTGACGTTCGTTCAAACGCCATGATTTTTCAACTGGAACCCACAATTGGTCAGAAGCTTCAAGAGCCAAGTTAGTTGTTTTAATCGCACGTTTCAATACTGAAGTATAAGCTTGGTCAAATTCGATACCAGCTTCTTTGATCAATTTACCAGCGTCAATCGCTTGTTGTGTACCTTTTTCAGACAAATCAACATCAGCCCAACCAGTGAAAAGGTTAGCTTTGTTCCATTCAGACTCACCGTGGCGAGCAAAAACCAATTTTACCATTAGATGGATTCTCCTTTAAATTTTCCGAGGTTTTCCCTCGTTTATCTATTCTATTTTACACAATTTTTCACAAAAAAGCTAGTCAAAACCAAAAAGGAACCGACTGTTTGGCAGTTGGGTTGCTTTGAACAAGATCAGCAATTATGTGAGAAGAAATTTCCATTTCACTCTTGCTAGTCTCCCTACTTTTTGTTAGAATGATGTCAAAAAATAAAGAAGGTTACCATTATGCCACAACAGCTCTTTAAAGAATTGGCTCAACTGGAACAAGTAGAGGCACTAGCTCTAGGAGGATCACGGGCTGGACAAGATTTTGACAAAGACTCTGACTATGATGTATATGTCTACCTCAGTGCTCCCCTCTCGCCAGACATCCGAAAAGAAATTCTCAGTAAATACTGCTCCTATATGGAAATCGGCAATCAATTTTGGGAATTGGAGGATGATTGTGTTCTCAATAATGGCATAGAGATTGAACTGATTTACCGCTCTTTAGACGAATTTGACAAAGATTTACAGGTCGTAGTTTTAGAGCATCAAGCCCAGAATTCTTACACTACTTGTATGTGGTACAATCTTCTCAACAGTAAGATTATCTACGATCAAGATGGCCACTATGCTGCCCTCCAGAAAAAGTACAATCTTCCTTATCCAGCTGAGCTGAAAAAGAATATCATCAACAAGCAATTCCTGCTTCTCGACCAAGCTATGCCAGCTTTTTCAAGACAAATCAAAAAAGCTCTCAAACGCCAAGACTTACTCAGCATCAATCACCGCAGTAGTGAGTTTTTCGCCTCTTATTTTGATTTGCTCTTCGCCTTCAATGAGCAGCTCCATCCAGGAGAAAAACGCATGCTCCAGTTCGCAAAAAACAATTGCTCTCATCTACCTCAACATTTTGAAGATGATATCCAAGACTATTTTCAAAATCTCTACCAGCTAGATCAGTATGAGAAAACAGTCCTAACTTTAGAGCATCTCCTATTAAATCTCAAAAACTTGATTAATGAATCTATTTAAAATTACGATAAAAGCTCATGAAATCTACTTTCCAGATGATTCATGAGCTTTTTGAATTTCCATAATATATAACGATTTAAAGTTTATTGAAATAAGAGCAGGACAAAAAGGTTTTAAAATGATAAAAACGCATCATATCAGGTGTTCAAAAACTTGATATAATGCGTTTTATAGTCTATAAGATTAGTTGTCTTTTCTTCTCAAATGGAGTTTTCCCTAGACTTCTCAACCTTATTTCGCTTCAAATCCTTCTGCGACTGCGTCCGCAAAGTTTTCTTCTACGATGCTTGCACAGTGGTCACAGATAACTGCGTGGTAGCTGCGTTCTGCTGTTGTTGGGTCGATACGACGGCAACGGTCACATACATCACCTGCAGCACGTTCTACTGTGAAGGCTACATCTTCGAAGCTAACAGCAGCTTCTGGAGCTGGTCCTTCAGCGATGGTCAATTCAGACACAATCAAAAGTTGAGCTACATTGCTGTTCACTGCTTCGAGTAGAGTTTTCACAACTTCATTTGGATAAACTGTCAAGTGTGCTTCAAGTGATTTACCGATAACTTTGGCATTGCGAGCCTCTTCCAAGGCTTTTTGAGCTTGTCCACGGAAGTCCATGAAGGCTGCCCATGTATCCAAGATTTCTTCTTGGTTAGCAAAAGTTTCTGCTTCTGGCAATTCTGATAATTGAACGAAGTCTTCAGCTTCAAACTCAAGGTATGACCAGATTTCTTCCGCAGTGTGAGGAAGGATTGGTGTCAAGAGTTTGGTGATTTTCACAAGAATGTCATAGAAGACAGTCTGCATTTGACGGCGTTCCAATGATTTGGCACCTTCGATGTAGACAACATCTTTAGCAAAATCAAGGTAGAAGGCTGACAAGTCAACGTTGATAAAGTTCACCAAGGCCTTATAGATTGTCAAGAATTCAAAGTTTGCATAAGCATCACGAATCGTTTTCACAAGCTGGTTAAAGCGAATAGTCATGTACTTATCAACTGAACGAAGCTCATCGTAAGCGACTACATCTTGAGTTGGGTTAAAATCAGATGTATTGGCAATCAAGAAACGAAGGGTGTTACGAATCTTACGGTAAGTTTCAGAGACTTGGCTCAAGATATCCATAGAGATACGCACGTCGTTGGTTGAGTCTACACTTGTTACCCAAAGACGCAAGATTTCAGCACCAAATTGTTTTTCAACATCGCTTGGAGCAATGGTATTTCCAAGAGATTTAGACATCTTCTCACCTTTACCGTCAAGGGCAAATCCTTGTGACAGAATTTGTTTGTAAGGTGCTACACCATGGTTGGCAACAGATGTGATGAGTGAAGAGTTGAACCAACCACGGTACTGGTCAGAACCTTCTAGGTAAAGGTCTGCTGGGTAAGTCAACTCAGGACGGTTTACTACCACTCCATTCCATGATGAACCTGAGTCAAACCAAACGTCCATGATATCAGTTTCTTTTTTGAACTCGCCGTTTGGTGAACCTGGATGAGTAAATCCTTCTGGTAAAAGGTCTTTGGCATCACGTTCCCACCAAATGCTTGAACCATGTTCCTCAAAGAGTTGAGCCACATGTTCAATCGTTTCAGCAGTCATGATCGCTGTACCATCTTCAGCGTAGAAAATTGGAAGCGGAACACCCCAAGCACGTTGACGAGAGATAACCCAGTCGCCACGGTCACGAATCATATTGTAAAGACGAACTTTACCCCATTCTGAGTGGAATTTCACTTTTTCAATTTCATCCAAGATTTCTTGGCGGAATTTAGAAACTGAGGCAAACCATTGTGGTACTGCACGCCAGATAATTGGTTTCTTAGTACGCCAGTCAAATGGGTATGAGTGAGAGATTTCTTCTTGGGCAAGAAGGAGGTTACCAAGTTTTTCAATAACAGTTGGAACTACCTTTTCATAGAATTGACCTTCAAACTCAGGACCAGCATTCTTCATCATGATACCACGTTCGTCAACAGTCACTGCGACTTCAAGACCATTAGCAATACCAACATTGTAGTCATCCTCACCAAAACCAGGTGCTGTATGGACAATACCAGTACCAGAGTCAGTTGTAACGTGGTCACCAAGGATAACCAACTCATCTACAGCTGTATCCCATGGGTGTTCTGTTACGATGTGGTTCAATTCTTGACCACGGTAAGTTGCCAACACTTGAACATCAGCCCAGCCAAATTTCTCAGACAAGCTAGCCAACAATTCTGCAGCAACCACAAACTTACGAGCTTCACCAGCAGGTTGAACCAAGACGTAATCAATATCCGCTCCAACAGTCAAACCACGAGAAGCTGTGATAGTAAATGGAGTAGTTGTCCAAACTACGATATAAGTATCTGTATCTAGAACACCTTTGCCATCTTTTACCTTATTGGCATAGTAAAGGGAAGTTGAAACCAAGTCATGGTATTCAATCTCTGCTTCAGCAAGGGCAGACTCAGATGACCATGACCAGTAAACTGGCTTGGCACCACGGTAGATATAACCTTTATTAGCCATCTCACCAAATACACGGATTTGGGCTGCTTCATAGTCAGGAGTCAAAGTCACATATGGATTTTCCCAGTCACCAGAAACACCCAAACGTTTAAAGTCTTCACGTTGTTTATCTACTTGAGAAAGAGCGTATTCACGGCAAAGTTTCAAGTACTCAACCAAGTCCATTTCTTTACGTTTGACACCTTGTTTTGCCAAAACTTGCTCGATTGGCAGACCATGAGTATCCCAACCTGGGATAAATGGTGCGTAAAAACCTGACATTGATTTTGAACGAACAATGATATCTTTTGAAATCTTGTTCATAGCGTGTCCAACGTGAATATTTCCGTTCGCGTATGGAGGGCCATCATGCAAGGTGAAATGAGGTTTTCCTTGGTTCAATTCTTGACGACGTTGATAAAGTTTTGCATCTTCCCATTCCTTTTGCCAAACTGGCTCTTTGGTAGGAAGTCCTGCACGCATTGGGAAAGCTGTTTTCCCAAGATTAAGGGTATCTTTGAGTTTCATGGTATCTCCTTTATAAATAATAACAAATTAAAAACCACGACTGCCAAAAAGGACGAAAATCGTGGTACCACCTTTATTCGGAAAAAGATTTAGTCTTTCTCCCTCTTATCCCGTAACGTGGGAAACGTCAAATCTTACTAGCTTCAGACTTGAGTTTTTGAGAGGATAATCTTATCGTTAGGGAATGCAGGACTCACACCATCTCCTGCTCGCTGGAAATATAAGGATAAGATATTGTTCTCAAATCATTTCTTATAAAATTGTAACAGATTCTTGCGGTGCCGCAAAACCTGGTTCTGAGCTTACAGCTTCAGTAGCTGGTGTTGGTCCTGAGTAATGGCTTGGAGCTACTTCTGGCTCTTCATACATTGGACCAACTGGATGAGCTGGACTTTCTTCAACAACCGGAGCTGGTGAAACCACTTGTTCCTGCTCAGCTCTTGCTTCGGCTTCTGCAAGTTCCTTATTAGCCGCTTCGATACGCGCTTGCAACTCAGCCATTTCCTCGGGAGAAAACTGGCGAGTAATATCAATTGGTTCTTCCTCTGTATGTTGTTGCAAGACAGAGTCACCTAAGACTTCGCTGACCACTTCTTTGAAAGCTTCATCACTTGTCTGAAGATAAGTCGCTGTTGGGCGAAGAATATCTTCCCAATCTGAAGATTCAACAATTGCTAACTGGCTCTCAATTGTAGATTTAAGACGTTGATGGAAGACACGACTCTTGTTCTTCAATTCTTCTGTTTCAACAGCAACCTTCTTAGCATTGTCAGTTGCTTGACGAAGAATTTCATTTGCCTTGTACTTAGCTTCTTCCAGCAAGCGTTGTGCATCTTGCTCTGCTTGGTGGATAATATTATTTGCACGTTCAGTTGCAGCATGTTTTACTCGCTCAGCTGTATCCTGTGCAATCAATACAGATTGACTCAATGAATCTTTCATCTCATCAAAGTAAGACAAACGTTCTTCCAAGCTTTTAATATGTAATGCCTTATCATGATTAGAGCGAACCAAATCTTCATAATCACGGACTACAATATCTAAAAATTCATCTACTTCTTCTTGATCAAACCCTCTAAAGCGTGTACTAAAGGTTTTATCTTTGATTTCTAACGATGTAATTGGCATATTTTTCCTCACTTACTTAATAACAATTGGACCGTTAATTTCTTTTTATCTTTTTTTGTTTGCCCATTATCTCTAACGAGTTTCAATCGACCAAATTTCCTTACACTAATCAGATCACCAACTTGAACTACATAATCTGATTTTTCAACTAAATGGTAATTCACTTGGACTGCCTGTTTTTCAATTAACTGACTTGCCTGATTTCTAGACAGCTTGAAGACACCTGCCAGAAAAACATCTAATCTAGAACTAGCAATACAAATATCTAATTCTTGATAATCTTCTACTGTAGCAATTTTCTCAGTAAAATCCCGTTCTTCTAGACGAACCGGTAAACGAGCAATTTTCGTAATGCCGTCTTGAAAAAGGAGCATAAACTGTCGATTAATGATAATCTGTGCTCTCTCTTCGTTGACTAAGATATCACCAAATAGCTTCCTATCAATTCCTAGCTTGTTTAAAACAGTCCCTAATATTTTTGCATGCGTTAAGCGTTCAAACTTATTAGGGTAGACAATTTCTTGCAAGGAAAGCTCAAAATCAGAGAATTCTGGCTCAAAATAATCAGGATACAGGAGAACCCGTACATATTCAGTTTCAAGAAACTGCCGACTGCTCATGTAGGAGATGCCGTTGGTTGATGCTAGCACCTTTAAAATCTTTTCTTGATGGGGATTTACAAAAGGTGTTAAAAAAGGAGAATAAGAATCTTCTACCTTTTTTATCCATTCTGCTCCCTTATCAATAAAAGACGAATCATTCTTAGAAAAGTGTTGATAAATCATCTTGTTCATAGAAAGATCACTAAAAGTCGAATCAACTGTTCCCCTAGGAAGTGAACTAGTAATACCGCAATCCAGACAGACAAATCAAGACCTGCAATCTGGAGGGGTAAACGTTGCAAGGGAGCTACTATCGGTTTCACTAAACTAATAATCAAGCGTCCAAGACGTGATTCATAAGCATTGGGAAACCAAGACATCAGAGCAAACACGATTAAAATCAGTGAATAGATATCCACTGCATTTTGAACAAAACGAATGAGAAAAATCATTATCTTACTCTCGTACGTTTCATATCAAAGCCAAATTCACCATTTTGTGATTCATCTGGAATTTTGATGTCTTCAATATTGACGACAACATCAACTGGTGTCAGCAGGTACATAGTAGATGCTACCTTTTTCATATTACCAGCTAAAACGTGGCGCGCCCCATCCAGATAGTCCAAACAACGACGAGCTTGAACTTCTGTCATATATTGGAAATCAATCAAAATACTTTCGTTACCAGCTAATAAATCAACAATATCTGTGGCATCTTCGTATTTACGTGGATAACGAACATCAATTGTCACCTTATCAGTAGAACGTTGACTTTGCATAGCTAACTCTTGTTGACGGGCATGAAGACGAGTGATGTTTTTATCTTTAGATGGCGTACTAGCAGCTTGTTGAGGCAACTCTTGAACAGAAGGGACTGGAGTCACAATCGGCTCTTCAGCTTTAGACTGATATGCAGTACCAACATCTTCTCCATCTTCTGTAAAATAATCTATAAATTTATCAAATCTATCTTTTAAAGACATATTTCTTTCCTATTTAAAAAATGCTGTACCAATTCTGACAAATGTTGAGCCAAATTCAATCGCTTCCTTGTAGTCACGACTCATACCCATACTCAAGTCCGTCATTGGCATATTGGGAATTTGTTTTTCTCTAATTTCTAGTTGCAAATCCTGCGTAGCTTTAAAAATTTCTTTCAACTCATCACTACTAGCTTCAAAAGGAGCCATGGTCATCAAGCCGACATATTCAATTTTATCTAAGGTGGCCAATTCTGGCAAGAGCTCTATTAGTTCTTCCCTTGAAAAACCATGTTTGCTCTCTTCCCTTGAGATATTTACTTGTAAGAAACACTTAACAACACGGTCACTTCTTTTTTGAATTTCCTCTGCTAGCTTTAATGAATCCAAAGCGTGGAAATAATCAACATACTGAATGACATCTTTGACCTTGCGTCTTTGCAAGGTTCCAATCAAATGCCAGGTAATATTTCTATCTTTTAAAGCTTCATATTTCTCAAGAAATTTATCCACACGATTTTCACCAATATGATGCACACCTAGCGGAAGCAAAGCCTCCGCTGTCGGTACGTCTACATATTTTGTAACAGCAACAATCGAAATAGAATTGGCTTCTCTTCCTGACTGCTGACTTGCATCTTTTATTTGTTGAAAAACACGTTCTGTATTTTCTTTCAAATTCATTTACTTAACGATTTTTGAAAAATGGAGGAGTGTCTAATTCATCCTCATCGTGTAAAGATGGCGCTTCGAAACGTTCAACTGGTGATACAACTGAATCAGTTGGTCGAACAATTGTCTCACGACGCAAGTCCCAATCACCAAACGCTGAAGATTGAGAAGTTTCTGTGCGACGAGGTGCTGGACTTGGAATTTCTGCAGTTTCAGCCATATCAAAGTGACGATTATGATTGTGTGCATGACTAGGACCTGCTTGTTCATGACGAACAGCTTGTCTTGGTGCATGGCCCACAACTTTTTCAACACGATCTTGACGAACACCAGTCGCTACAACTGTAACACGGATTTCATCTTTCATGTTTTCATCGATAGATGTTCCGAGCCAGATGTTCACTCCTTGACCAGCCGCTTGGTTGACGATCTCTGAAGCTTCTTCTGCCTCAATCAAGGTTAAATCAAGACCACCAGTAACGTTGACGATAACATCCTCAGCACCATCAATAGTTGTTTCAAGAAGTGGTGAGTAGATTGCCTTACGAGCTGCTTCTACCACACGTTCTTCTCCACTACCGATACCGATACCCATTAGGGCGTTTCCTTTATTTGCCATAACTGTTTTCACATCGGCAAAGTCAAGGTTAATCAAACCAGGGTTTGTGATCAAATCAGTAATCCCTTGAACACCTTGGCGAAGTACGTTATCTGCTTCGCTAAGAGCTTCAAGAAGTGGCGTTTTCTTATCAACAATTTCAAGCAAGTTGTTGTTTGAAATAATCAATAGAGTATCTACATGCTCACGAAGTTGGTTGATTCCTTCCACAGCGTACTGACCACGTTTGCTTCCTTCAAAACCGAAAGGACGTGTCACAACACCAACTGTAAGAGCACCTAAATCTTTAGCAATGCGGGCAATTACAGGAGCTGCACCAGTACCAGAGCCACCTCCCATACCTGCAGTAATGAAGACCATATCTGCTCCAGTAATAGCTTGAGTCAAGGCTTCTTCGCTTTCTTCAGCTGCCTTTTGACCAACTTCAGGTCGACCGCCAGCCCCCAAACCACGAGTCAATTTAGGGCCTAACTGAATTACAGTCTCAGCTTTTGTACTACTCAAAGCTTGTACATCTGTGTTTGCTGCGATAAATTCTACGCCTGCAACACCTTCGTCAACCATGCGGTTAATGGCGTTACCACCACCTCCACCAACACCGATTACTTTAATAACTGCACCTTGAGCTGCTGCTGTATCAAATGAAAATGTCATAGTTTATTTTTCCTCTTTTATTCATCAAACATGCTTCCGATTAAGCCACGGAAACGATCTGCGATTTTTGGTTTATTTTGAGAAGATACTTTATCTTCTTTCGGAGCAACTACGTTCGTAGAAGCTGATTGCTCTACCTCAGTATTTTGAACTGGTTGAATAGGGGTCGGTTGTGCTACCTGCGTAACGCGTTGAATCATCCCACCAAAATTAATTGGTTGGTGACGCAAAGTATCTTCACCCTTGACTGCTCGTTGTGCTAACAAATGCACTTCAGTCAATTGACCAGCAAATTCAGACAAGCTAATCACATGAGCAAAGGCAGGGTTACGGATTCCAACTTGATTTGGAACGTAAAGTTTGACACCAACTCCAAAGACTTCCTGTGCAAGTTCTACAATACCTGGTAAAATAGCATTTCCACCAATCAGAACAATCCCACCTGGAAGATCCAACAAATGTCTTCTTTCCAACTCTTGTTTGATTTGTTCAAAAATGTGCTTAATGCGGGCTGAAATAATCTCTGCTAGGTAGCTTTCTGTAACTTCTACAGGTTCCACTTCACCAATTACTTCAACTTGGAAGGTTTCATTGCTTGCAAGTGAAGGGTAGGCTTCACCATAGTTCAATTTCAATCCTTCAGCTAGTTTTTGTGAAGTCTTCAAGACCTTAGAGATATCTTTTGTGACATAATCTCCACCTTCTTGAAGAATATTTGTAAACTGGAGTTCCTGGTTACGGATTGTAGCAACAGTTGTTTGACCTGCTCCCATATCAATCACAGTAGCTCCAAATTCACGCTCTCCTTCGTTCAAGACTGAACGAACCAAAGCCAATGGGGAAATAATAATATTTTCAACTTGAACACCTGAGCGCTCAACTGTCTTGCGTAAATTGTGAAGAATAGTACGGGGACCTGTGTAAAGCAAACCACGCATTTCAAGACGAACACCCATCATGCCACGCGGGTCACGAATACCTTGGAAACCATCTACGATAAATTCTTCTGGAATAAAAGTAATGACTTCACGATCTGGTGTCATACTCTTTGTCAAAGCTGATTTGACAACATTTTCGACATCTTGATCTGTAATTTCTTTTGTATCAGATGTAACTGGAATCATTCCTTGAGTTGGTTCTACTTGCAAAAGATTTCCAGGCAAACCAACATTCACTGATTTGATTGAAATGCCAGCTTTCTCTTCTGCTTGGGAAATAGCTGACTTGATAGCAGTTGCTGCTGCTTCGATATCAACGATAATCCCATCCTTTACACCTTTACTCTTGGCATTACTTACACCAATTACATTAAGTTCACCATTTCTAAGTTCGGCAACCAATACTTTAATCGAATTAGTTCCGATATCTAAGCCTGTAAAAAAACCATCTCTAGCCATTACATCGCATCCTCTCTCTTCCAAGTTTCAAACTTCTATTCAAAATAGCTAAAATAGGGCATAGCTATTCACAGAATATTATAACACAAAAAATCCAATCGTGCTTAGTTTTTCCTAAATTTACTTACCATTTTTTCACATTCGTTCCTTAGATTTTTTTATTTTCCAAACAAGTTATAAAAAATCAGATTTATGAAAAAAAGAAAGCTCATTTCTAAGCTTTCTTTGCAATCATTTTTTCTGCTTCTTGCTCTAAAAATAGTTCCAAGATTTTCTTTGTTAACGTAATCGCTGCTGATAAGGCCAGGGAAACTATTAAATAATTAGCTACTAAGCCATGGTCTCCAACCAATGGTGGTTTTGTCAAGAATCCGTAATCTCCACCTGTTACTAAATTGACCACAAAAATCAAGGCATTTAGTGCAAAGGTCATGAGAAAAATTCCCTTCACATCCAGCAATCGCGCGTTATACTGTCTCAATAGATAAACTAGAGAGTTCCCCAAGAGAGCTAAGTGGCCAAAGATAAAGGATAAAATCGCAATATGCGGGAATGGATAAGGATCTGGCACTGGATAAACAAAGGCTGCTAATGTCCCAAATGTTCCTAGTAATGCAAAATACTGCCGATATTTGGACTGACCAGGAAGCAAAAGCACCACAAACATAGCCATACGGCAATGGTAAAAGGGTAAGCTTTCTGACAATGGCATATGATTAACCCCGTACCATCCATAAAGAAGGATTAACTGAACTGCCTGCAAGATTTGGAAAAATCGTTGATAAGCCTTCTTTTCACGATAACGATAGGCTGTATAAAAGGTCAAAGCCAAGAGTGTAAATATACTGACATACCAAAAAAGGTCAAATTTGGGTGGCTCTGTTGCTTGGGTCGTAAAGAAAATATCCCATAAATTCATCTAGTCTTCCTCATGTTTCAAAATTTTCCTGCATTTTATTATACCATGCTACTTAAGAAAAATGAATTTAGAAATACGATAATCATCTTCTTAGTCAAGATATTGCTCCTTCTGACCTTTATAAACCTGCCAAAGAATCTCTATTTGCTCTTTGGTAATGCGTTTTTCAGATAAGTTCGGCAGTTGGTCAATGGCAAAAAATTGAAGGTCAGCAATTTCTTGATTTTCTTGGAATTGTCCATCAAGAAGCTTACATTCAAAAACAAACTTTGCATATTGCTTGCTCTGTAGTTGGAAACGATTTGTATCAAAAACAGCTAATAGTCTTTCTACTTTAGCTTCAAAACCGGTTTCTTCTTCAATTTCCTTGAGAATATTTTCTGTTGGAGAATAGCCGACTTCACCAAAGCCACCTGGCAAAGCCCAATCATTCTCTCCTTGTCCCCTAACCAGACAAATCTTTTCGTCCTCAACAATCCAAGCACGGACGTCCATTAAAGGAGTCGCATAAGCTGAAGTCGGTTTCAAGACTTCTGCCACTTCTTCTGCATCCAGGTCTGATCCCTGATTCAACATTTCAGATAACAGACTTCGCAAGTCCTCGTAGCGCTCACGATCAAAAGGATCTTTTGTAAAGGTTAAGCCAGTATCTGTAAGGGCAATCATTCTTTGCAGATACTTAACAAAATCACTTTGCTTAATTTTCTAAACTTTCTACCAACTTGGCTAGATTCATAGAGTTAGAGCCTTTGAGTAGGATTTGGTCATTGACTCCAAGGCTTTCTTTGACCTGCTTGACTAGGTCTTCAAATTGGTCTTGGTCTTCTGTTTTCTTGAAATAGTAAACGTGGCCAATTGGGAACATTTGACTGGCAAGTTGGGCTAATTCAGCAATGTCTTCTCCATAAAAAATAACGGTATTCAGCACATCAGGCGAGAGGCTCAAAATCATCTGATTATGAAGCTGAATAGACTGGTCGCCCAGTTCCTTCATATCCGCCAAAACTGCAATTTTCTTGCCACCTTCATTGGCTGGAATGGCAGAGAATGTCTCCAAAATCAGCTTCATAGCAGTTGGATTGGCATTATATACGTCAGACAGAATATCTGCTCCATTTGCTGCTTTCTTCCACTCGGTACGGTTACGCGTCAATTCAAGATTTTGGAAGGCCTGACGAATTTGCTCCTCTGAAACTCCTTCTTGTAGGGCAACATAAGACGCAATCATGGCATTAGTGGCATTGTACTTACCAGTCACTGGCAAATCAAGGGCTTGATTTAAGAAATTAGCTTTAAAGGTCAGACTATCCTTACGTTCTACCATGTCAGTAATTTCCAACTCTGCCCCTTGCCCAAAACGAACTACCTTTTTATCAGTTGGTAAGTAGTCCTCTACAATCGGATCTGCTGGTGCCAAGAGCAAGGAATTCGAAGCCATCCCGTCTGCAATTTGCATTTTTCCTTTAGCAATTTCAGAACGATCTTTGAAAAAGGCCAAATGGGCTTCTCCAACCAAGGTCACGATGGCTGTTTTTGGATGAGCCAATTCTGACAAGAGATGAATATCTCCCAAGTGATCCTGCCCCATCTCCAAGACCAACTTTTCTGTTCCTTCAGGCATATGGAGAACTGTGTAGGGAAGACCAATCTCATTATTGTAGTTGCCTTGTGTCTTATAGGTTTTGTAGGTTGTTGATAGCAAGTGCGCTAACATATCCTTAGTCGTTGTCTTGCCATTTGAACCTGTGACAGCAAAGACATCAACATCCATTTTCTCAAGATAGTAGGATGCTAGGGATTGAAAGGCAGCCAAAACGTCATCTACTAGAATGTAGGGATGATTTGCGACCTTTTTCTCAGACAGGGTTACAGCAGCACCTTTTTCAAAGGCTGTTTCGATAAAGTCATGACCGTCACGCGCACCTTTGAGGGGGACAAATAAATCTCCTGCCGCAATCAAACGACTATCAAACTCAGCATTTTCCAACCGAGCATCCTCAAAGATGCTGACATCATTTTTAGCTCCGACAACTTGGGCCACTTCATGGATTGTTAATTTCATTTCTACTCCTTTAAAAAGGGTCGAAGCACGAGAACTCTAGTCACCTTGCAGTGATGGTTCTGGCTTCTACCCTCTCTTTCATTTTATAGCAAATGCGCTTCGCGCTTGTCAAAACTTTCCTTGGCAAGATCAACCAATCGCTCGATTAGTTCTGGGTAGCCGATTCCCATATTGTCCCAAAGTAATGGATACATAGACCACTGGGTGAAACCTGGCATGGTATTAAGCTCGTTGAGGAAAACCTCTCCCTTATCTGTATAGAAGAAATCGCAACGAGATAGACCGAGCCCACCAATGGCACGGAAGGCAGTTTCTGCATTTTGACGCATGACAGCTACCACATCATCACTAATTTTGGCTGGGATATCCATAGTAATCTTGTTATCAATATACTTGGCATCGTAGTCGTAGAAGGCAACATCCTTAACAACTTCTCCTGGAAGCGTGCTTTTGACATTGTAGTTACCCAGTAGACCAACCTCGATTTCACGGGCATTTACCCCTTGTTCAACCAAGATACGACTGTCATATTGGAAGGCAAGTTTCAAGGCTTGACGAAGTTCCTCTTGATTTTCAGACTTAGAAATACCGACACTAGAACCCATGTTGGATGGTTTTGTGAAAACTGGATAAGTCAATTTTTCTTCAACTTCAGCAATTTTAGCAGTCATATCATCGCCTTCAACGATAGCCACATAAGGAACTTGGGCAATCCCGACAGATTCTAAGACACGCTTAGTGGTGATTTTATCCATGGCAAGGCTTGATGACAAGATATTACAGCCGACATAAGGCATTTTCAAAACTTCGAGGAAGCCTTGAACAGAACCATCTTCTCCCATCGGACCATGAAGGACTGGGAAGACCACTGCACCATCTTCGTAGATGGCACTTGGTGCAACTTGCTTATCCCAATCAATGGTTTCATTAGTCATAAGACGATCCTCTTGACCTGGAGTCTGGTTAAATTCTTGCGTTTTAATAAAGTCACCTGACTGGCTGATGAAGAAAGTCTTGACTGTGAAACGGTCGTAGTTGACCGCACGCATGACACTTTCAGCTGAAAGAACAGAGACTTCACGCTCTGCACTACGTCCACCGTATAAAAGAATAATCGTTTGTTTCATATTATTTGTTCCAATTCTAATAGAATACTCGTTCTTTAGTATATCATATTTGCTTCTTTTTTGAAACTTGAACCTGATACTGGTCTTCAATAAATCTAAAAAGAGACCGATAAAACAACTGTCGGTCTCCGTGATTTTTGTATAAATGAATTGAGTGTGTTAATTTGTCTAGACTTACAACTCTGTTCGATTTTCAATGGCTCGTAAGAGTGTAACTTCATCCGCATACTCAATATCCGCTCCGACAGCGAGACCTCGTGCTAGACGCGTAACCTTGATACCAGCTGGCTTGAGCAAACGTGAAAGATACATGGATGTCGCTTCCCCATCTGCTGTAGCATTTGTTGCTACGATTACTTCTGAAACTTCACTATCCATAAGACGAGTCATAAGGCTCTTGAGATTGATATCATCTGGACTGACGCCATTCATTGGAGAAATAAGGCCATGCAGGACATGATAGAGTCCATGGTATTCTTGGATATTCTCCATGGCTGCCACATCGCGACTATCTTCGAGAACCAGAATCGTTGTCTGGTCACGA
Organism: Streptococcus mitis; assembly: GCF_003942775.1. Lineage (GTDB taxonomy): Bacteria > Bacillota > Bacilli > Lactobacillales > Streptococcaceae > Streptococcus > Streptococcus mitis_CN. The sequence continues at coordinate 356,646 of NZ_RJNX01000001.1, forward strand.
GTCGGATCGGTACAGATAGAGCAAGGATCGTCATCAGTCAGGCGACCGCAGATGGAACAGTAGGTCAGCTCTCTCTTAGCAGAAAGGAGATTTTTAGCAAATTCATTGACATCGTCATCAGACATTCCAATAGTATAGAAGGCCAGACGGGTAGCCGTCTTAATCCCGATACCCGGTAACTTAGAATAACTGTCAATTAGCTTAGCAATAGGTGTTGGATAAAGCATATGTTCCTTTCTAATTCATTGGATGATGTTGGTTATAGAGGTTGATAATATCGCGCGCAATGGAAGGTCCGACACCATTTGTAAGGTTGGTGTTATGAGGAAAGACAACAGCTACAGCGATTTGAGGATTATCTGATGGTGCATAGGCCACAGCATTAGTATTGTTAGCTTCTTGACCTCCCGCAACATAACTCTCGGCAGTACCAGTTTTTCCACTAATGGATACCGCTGCGCCATTTGAAAAGGCACGACCGGTTGTCAAAGCACTACCACCATGTGACACTTGATAAAATCCTTGTTGAAGAATGGAAACATCAGACTCAGAAATATTAATTTTATTCATTTCCTTGGTTTCAACAGATTGGATTAAGTTCCCTAAACCACCTTGTTCGTTGTTTCCATAAATCCCCTCAACAATGTGGGGTGCAATCCGAACGCCGTTGTTGGCAATGGTTCCAACGTACTGGGCCAATTGCATAGGAGTGTAGTTATCAAACTGACCAAAGGCATTGGTAATGTAATTAGCAAAATTATACTCTTTTGGTATAAAACCAGTTGACTCATCTGGAAGGTCAATGCCTGTTGAGGCTCCAAGACCATATTCCGCAAATGTCGAACGAAGTTTCCCCATAGCGGATTCTAAATTGTTAGTTAAAACAAACATATTGGGTTGATAGGTCTGACCCATAATGCCCAAAGCGGTTTGAACCATATAGGTATTAGAAGAATACTCCAAGGCTTCCACCGCTGTAATCGGGAATGAACCGTAGGCTTGAGTATACCAAGAATTAATCGGAGCTGAACCTTGGAAGACAATCGGTTGGTCTGTCAAGGTCTGGTTCCCTGACAAGACTCCATTTTCCCAACCTGAGCTGATGGTCGCCGCCTTAACAACAGAACCCGGGACAAAGACATCGGTTACTGTTCCCAAGGAATCAGGTGTTAAATCTCCCGTTTTCAAGTCATGTTTGAGTCCTGACATAGACAAAACCGCACCTGTTTTTGGGTTCAAAGCAACTGCATACACACCTTCTGAATACTTGGCTCCTCCGTTTCCCAGTTCGGAATTGAAATAACTCTTAAGCAGATTGTCCACGCTATCTTGGAAGGCCAAATCAATAGTCAGTTTAATATTATTCCCTTTGGTACCATCTTCGATATTTTCGACACTTTCCATATTGCCATACTTGTCTAGATGGATTTCTTTCACCGAGCGTTTTCCTTGCAAGGTTTCTTCATATTGTTTTTCTAGATAAGAGGTTCCAACACGGTCATTTAGAGAATACCCCTTTTTGATATAAGCATCTGCTTCTTCAGCTGGAAGACCGGCTTTTTCACTGGATACACTTCCTACTATAGACGAAAGTGAAGTCTCTAGGACCTTTCGATTCCACGAAGTTGAAATACTGATACCAGGTAAATTCTTAGAAGCCGAAGCAATCAAGGCAATCTGAGTATCTGTCAAGGAGTCTGTCGCAATGGTCCCTGTCGCAAAATTTCCAACTGCATTAAGTTGGCTAAAGAGGTAAATTTCTTTCTTTTCGTCATCAGAGTAGGCCAATTGACTTGGATCGATACTTTCAACAGTATTGTTGTAAAGCTCGGATTCAGATAATTGATTGCCATCAGAATCAAGTCGCTTATCACGTGGTAAACTTTCCACTGCTTTCTTATAGACATCTTGATCTGCTAGATAATAGTCCGCCAACTGTCGGTCAGTCAATATTGGAGAAGAAACTCCCACATAAGCCAGCAACTTCTTGGCTGTTTCTTTTAAATCTGCAGCCGTCATTTTGTTGTTCCTTGTAAAAGATACAACTTGCTTGATGGTGTTTTCGACGAGAGGTTTCCCTGTTGCATCGTAGATTTGTCCACGGGCTGAACTAGTTGTCACCTTTGTTTTACTAGCCGATGCTAATTTTGTCTCATAAAAATCCTTGTTCAAAACCTGCATATAAAGCAGGCGACCAATGATGGCCATAAAGAGCAAAATAACAATTGAAAACAATAAATTAAGCCGAATCGGAATCGAATGGCTATCAAATTTTCTCATACAAGTCAGTCTCATTTCTATTTAAAATCTTACTCTTCATTGTACCATAATTTAAGAAGAAATTTTGGAAAAGAAGGGTGCTTTTTTAATTTAGTTTCTGATGGTTTTTTTATTTAAACATAACTATTTTATATGATATAATATTTACAAAAGCTACAAAAAATAATTATCGATTAATAGCTAGACTCAAATAAAGGAGTATCATGAACCCGCAAGATATCGCAAGCATTATTGATCTTCATTTTGAAGAGTTAACAGATCTAGAGCAAGAAATCGCTCGCTATTTTTTACAATCTGAAACCATTGCAGATGATTTATCTTCTCAGCAGGTCACTCAAAAATTACATATCTCTCAAGCCGCACTGACCCGCTTTGCTAAAAAGTGTGGTTTTACAGGTTATCGAGAATTTATTTTCCAATACCAACACCAAGCAGATAATCAAGCTAGCCAACATCCCGACCACAGCCCCCTGACAAAACGAGTTCTTAGAAGCTACAATCACATGCGGGAACAAACACAGGACTTGATTGACGAAAAACAACTTGAACGAATCGCCCAGTTAATCGAAGATGCTGATCGTGTCTACTTCTTTGGAACAGGTAGTTCTGGCCTTGTCGCTCGTGAAATGAAATTGCGCTTTATGCGTCTAGGTGTGGTCTGCGAGGCCTTGACTGATCAAGACGGCTTTGCTTGGACAACCAGCATTATGGATGAAAATTGTCTCGTACTCGGTTTCTCACTTTCTGGCACAACACCTTCTATTTTAGATAGTCTATTAGATGCTAAGGAGATGGGGGCAAAGACTGTACTCTTTACAAGTGTTCCCAATAAAGATAGTCAGACCTATACAGAAAACGTTCTTGTTGCTAACCACAGTCAGCCTTCCTACATTCAACGTATATCTGCTCAACTTCCTATGCTCTTCTTTATCGATTTGATTTATGCCTATTTTTTGGAAATCAATCGTGAAAGCAAGGAGAAAATCTTTAATAGCTATTGGGAAAATAAGAAACTCAATGGCTATCGTAGACAAAAACGTGTAAGAAAATCCTAGTTTGGCTGAGCCAAACTAGGATTTTTATTCATCACTAAACATACATCTTCTAGATTATGAATTAGTCATATCTCGACTTAGTCTTGAATAATTTCATGTAATCACTTTTTGAAGGAAGTAAATAAGCAAGTCTGACGGTATCCTCAACAATTGTATATAATACAATATAATCCTTACTCAAGGCCAATCCTCGCGTTTGGTAGCGAGGGTCTAATTTCTTACCAAATTTTTCATCGGCATCAAATCCAGCTTGGGGGAAAATTTCTAGACGATTAATATCTTTTCTGATACTCGCCACTTTTCGTCTCGCAGACTCTACAGAACCGATTTCCTCTGCTATATACTGATATATTTTATCCAAACTATCAATCACTCTAGGAGAATACAAAATCCTATATTTTTTATAATCCATAGCGTGTCACAACATCCTCATCTGTCAAGTAATTCCCAGCCTCAATCTTAGCATAACTTTCTTGAACTTCTGCTTGTAATTGTCTAAATAAATACTCCTTCTCCAATTCCTCTTCACTAAGTAAATCTACTTCATTTGTTACGGCAACATTCTTTAAAAATAATCTAAGTGCCGATGAAAGAGAGAGATTTTTTTCTTTTAACACTTCCATGGCATCATTTACTAATTCTCTATTAGCTTGGAAGGTCACAATTTTACTTGAATTCGCTATAGCCATTTTATATAACTCCTTTATATATTTTACTTATTATCTCACAATTATAAAGAAAGTCAAGGGAATTTGATTTGAAAGATGCTGGAAAAAATTTTTGTGTCACATATCTAATATACAAACTAACTTCTAAAGAAAGCCAAATGATATTCTCCATTCAATTTAACTGCTACTTTCTCATGGATAGACTGATTTTTTAAAGAACAAATTTCTCCATATTTCCAACTTTCATGCTCCCCTGATAATCTAGTGACAGACTTCACTTGATTATCTAAGTTAGCAACTGTAGCACTAAGCTCTTCTTTTGGAATAATTTCTTCAGTAATTGTAAATGATTGTTCCCCTATCTTCAACTCTCTGGCTTCTTGCTCATTGATAGCAAATCCTCCTACTAAGTGAACATAAAATAAGTCAGAAACTTTTAGGAGTTCTTCTTTAGAAATATTATCAAGTAGTCTACATTTATAGAAAGTACTATCAATTTTTATGGCAAATTCTCTACTCTTGGTCTGATATAAGTCACCAATCTCCAACAAATCATTCTTTATTTCATTATTGGAATCATCGTAAGATATTTCATAAGTATCATCATGATTGCTTACTTTACTTTCAATATCTTCATATGAAATTAATTGATTAGTTACACCATAATGCTCTCCTTTATAATCAAATCGATTATAACTTGAGTCGAGAAATTTAACATCATACTTCTCATATGTGCATCCAGTCAATCCAAGTAAACTTAAGAAAAAAATTACGGAAAGATAGATCTTTTTGAATTTCATAGTTCTCCTCCTAATTTTCTATAGTTAAATTATCAAAAATCAATAACGCCTCTCTCCAATATGTCTTTACAGATTTATTTTGGTTATAAAGTAAAGTCAAAACAATTCCCAAACTTCCATCCAAAAATTTAACACTCCATTCATTTCCATCAGAATATATAATTAAACACCTTTTCTGCTTACAACTACTAAATTAGCAACAAACAATAATACAACATAAAAAGTTAAAGCTAATAAATAGTTTGTGCTTCTAAAATTATTTTCTAAAATTATATTAACTGGTAAAATTACTGGAATCCAAAAAATATTAAGAAAAACTTTATTTGTTGCAAATACTATAAATAAACTTTCTACAACAGCTATAAGTAAATTGCCGCCTTTCGCAATAAACAATGTCAATAGCATGTGGAAATGATTTAACAATATTAGTAATAACCAACTAACTATTCCTACGTAAAAATAATATGAAAAGTGTTCTAACTCTATACCTACAACTACCCATAAAGGAATAGTAAGTAAAGATAATAGTAAATCTAACACAAAAATTTTCGCTCCCCATATACTGGCTGTATTTCTCGAGCCTTTAATATTCTGATAATTATTAGCATTGATTTCTTGTTCAGATACTAATAAAGTGATTATCGTAGTTATCATGCAATAGCCTAACATGGGTAAAAAGATAATATTTTCCAATACAATTGTGTTATTTACAGATAATATGTAAATTGGAATTGTCAATAGTTGTATAGTAGACAAAATCAAAATAATGTATAGTTGATACGAACCTTTAAATTTAATCATTTCACTTTTTAGCAATTGGATCATTACTTAACCTCCAATTTAACATTAACAAAGAAACGATAAATAGAATCAATGATAGAAATACGGCAAATACTACCATTTTAACGTCTGTTACATGATTTGTTAAATCTAGATCTCCTGACGGTTTTATATACATAAGACTATAAGCAATTTTATAATGATATGTAAAAGGAAAGAAGAACCAAAAGCTACTTTGAGCGATAAAAGGTGCAACCAAAAAACAAATCAAGGAGTTAATAGATACTAGGATATAGGGATTGATCCATTTCGAAAATAGATACAAGAGTGGCAATACCCATATGGATGTTATCGAAATAAGTACTAAACAAATTAAGTCACCAATTATATTCAATGATATTAAGTCGGCATACAAAAAATTACTTGTAAATAATAATATAGCTAAAAACCATACGTTAGAAATGAGTAAATCTTTTAATTTTAAAAGTATCTTTACGATATATATTTTTATGCTATCATTTCGAAAGTATATATTCTGGAAGTTTCCTGCAGCTTCTTCTGCTTTATAATCATATAAAAACAACAATCCAATAAGTGTATACAAAAAGACGGCTTCCCACCAATATATTGAAAAACTTTCTATAATACTTGGTCCAACAAGTAATACCGCTATTAAAATCGACAAGCCCGGAGCTATTATCAAGAATTTTTTGGATGTATTTTTTCGCTGTTTTAACCATTCTGATTTAAATATTTTTATCATATTGCGTCACCTCCATGAACAATTCTAAAAAATAAAGATTCTAAATCATCACTTTGAACATTCGAACCGTCGTAAAAAATTTGACCATCATGTAAAATAACAATTTTATCTGCCACTTTACTAACTTCATACAGTTGATGGCTAGATAAAAGAATTGTCATTCCTGATTTCTTTAAAGAAATCATTAAATTCAATAATTCCTTTATACCATTTGGATCTAATCCATTGGTAGGTTCATCTAAAATGAGCAAATCTGGACTAGTAATTATTGCCATACCTAATCCCAAACGTTGTTTCATACCTAAAGAAAAGCTCCCTGCTTTTTTCTTTCCCGTATTAGATAGCCCAATCAAGTTTAATACTTCATTAATTCGTTCGTCAGAAATGTCATATAACAATGCTCTAGTTTTTAAGTTATCAAATGCAGATAAGTTCATATAGATAGCAGGAGTTTCAATAAGCGCTCCAATCTCATATATGCCCGCATTTTTTCCCCCATTAAAAATAACCGCACCACTGTCAGCGTTTTCAAGACCAAAAATAATCTTCATAATTGTTGATTTTCCTGCACCATTGATACCTAATAATCCACAAATACTTCCCTCTTTTATTTCAAAAGAAATATTTTTCAGCACTTCTCTATCCTTATATGATTTTCTAAGTTTTTGAACTTGTATATTCATAACTATAATTCCTCCTTTATTTATACTTGTATGTTACACTTTATTTTTCAAAATTTGTTCAGACTTTTCAATTTTAAAAAATAAAAAAATAGATATTCCTCAATTTAGAAGATTATCTATTTTTATATACATAACTATTATGTGGAAGGTATCTAATATATCCCTATAGAATTATTTTTTAATAAGCAACGTCACTTGAGCACCACCTCTATCTGGATTTGATAAAAACAATTCTCCAAAATGTCTAGTTGCAACTTGTTTAGCAAATGCTAACCCTAAACCATAGTGCTTATTATTCCTACCTTTATTCTCAGTATAAAATAACTTATCTGCATTTAATAAGGACTGTTCAGTAAAAGGGAGACCATTGTTCCACACTCCAAAATTAATATACTCTGTTTCCTCAATGATAGTAAGAGTAACTTTTTTTTCTCCAGAACTATATCTTGCTGCATTTGCTAAAATATTAATTAATGCCCTATTTAAATTAAAACGATTTCCCTTAAAAAACATTAATTTTGTAGTATTAATAATTTTGAAATCAACCTTTGCATTATTCATTACAGATTTCGCCTCTACTGACAGATCACTTAAAAAATCAGGTAAATATATCTGTTCCCCATAATCTTTATCTTCAATTAGTAATCTTGAATAATCAATCATTGAACTAAAGTATCTTTCAAAAATCACTATACTGTTATTCATTGACTGAGTATATTCCTTCTGTTGATCAGTCAGGTTAGTTAATTCAAGCAACTCTAAATTTCCCTTTAGTACTGTTAAAGGAGTTTTTACATCATGAGCTAATGCACTAACTTGAAAAGATAAATCTTCCTTCTCCCTTCTCTCTGATTTGAGTAAATTAGTTAACTCGTCGTCCTTTTGATATAATACAGAGAGAATTTCATCGAACTCTTGTATTTGAGCGGGAATGTTTTTTTCTTTAAATGTTAACTGCCCCATGTTTAAAGATTTTTTTTGTATAAGTAGAAAATTTTTTGAAAATTCTTTTATTAATCTTGTAAGTGACCAAATGAGTAAAATCGTTTCGAAAACGAAGAAAAATAAATAAGAAAATAGATTAAATGAAATGTGACGCAAATTCGGATTAACAAACTCAGGTATCATGGGTTGCCTGACAGTAAGTACAATCTCTGAATTAGCATAATACCCATAATACACCTCACTATTACTTACAGATTCATTTTTATCAAAAACTTCTCGATAGGCAGGCAAATCCTTTTTTTGATAATTACCCGCTTCAATTGTACCTGTCTTGCGATTAAATACAACATAGTCAAATATAGAGTTATTCATTGCTTGAACTACATCACTTAAATTGCTGGTATCACTCACTGAAATTTCAATTTTAGAGTCGTATACATTTAATTGTCCTGTAAAAACAAGTAAATAAGTAAATATAAAAAATAAAAGTATACTCAGTAACGTACCTGTTACTAGTTCTAAAACAGTCCTTATTATACGTCCTCTAATTGTACTATTCTTCTTAATCATGCCACTTGTATCCCATACCTCTAACTGTTTTTATAGGATTAATTCCATAGGATGAGAATTTTAATCTTATTTGATAGATATACTCAGATATTGAACGAAAGAGGGTTTCAGCATCATCATCATAAACGTTTTCATATATATCTTGTACAGTAAAAATTTTTCTTGGATTGCTAGATAATAGCTCTATGATATCATATTCCCTACTTGTAAAGGCAAGACTATCTCCATTAATACAAACAATTTTTTCTTGTAAATAAATCGTTATTGGAGATAATTCTCGAACAATTTGATTACTTAATTCACCTTGTTTGTATCGTTCTTCTCGTTTGAGATTTGCAGCAACTTTAGCAATTAATTGATTGATGCTGAAAGGTTTTGTAATATAGTCATCTCCTCCTAAATTCAATCCTGATACTATATCTTCTTCGGTATCTTTTGCACTAACAAAAATAATAGGGGAGCTTACTTTATTTCTAATCTGCTTACAAATTTGCATACCATCTATATTAGGCATCATTACATCTAATAAAATCAAATCAAATCCTTTGAAATTATTAATATTGATTGGTACGGTCACTTCTTGATACGTCGTTACCTGATAGTTTTTCATCTCTAAAATAGTTCGCATCAATTTCAAAATTTCAAAATCATCATCTACAACTAATATCTTATACATTCTATCACCTCAAAATATTTTAGAGAACTACCTGCAATGCTCCGTATTTTTGACAAAGAATAGTCTCAATACATCAGTTTGTAATATTTCTTATTTATTAAATTAAATTTTTAGAAACTAGTACAAATCTATTTTACACTATCTTGAACAAAATTCGTAATATTTAATAATCTAATTTGAATGCCGTCAATGTCCCTTCCTCTTCCGATTCTTATTTCCAGCGTCAGACTTAAAACGGTCTATCCCCAAACCGTTTTAAGTCGCTACCTCACGATAGTCAGGCTTGGAAATTGTTATTGGCTTCACTGGTAGCCGGTGCCCAAGAAGGACTTCCCCCTCAGATGAACTACATGCCCGTCGTACCTAGAAAATCCTAGTTTGGCTGGGCCAAACTAGGATTGTTTTGTTTTAAAATGATAATAAGCTCCCAACATACCTGCTGTATTTTGATGATGAGCAAATTCTAATCTCGTCTTATCAGCCAGACTTGGTACCAAAGCATCTTTCAAAGCTTTTCGAATTTTAGGCTTGAGGATAGCCTCTTGCCCCATGATACCGCCACCGAGAATGACCACTTCTGGATTGGACACATAGCAAATATTTGCCAGACCTTTCCCTAGGTAATCTACCATCCGATCAATACCAGCCATGCAGATTTTGTTGCCTTCAGTGGCTTCCTTAAAGATACGTCGACCATTCCACTGATCAACATCTTCTCCATGTGCTTCAGCTACATATTTCACTAAAGCTGTGGTAGAAGCCAAATCTTGGAACGCTCCATCCTGCATATGCATATAACCGACTTCACAGGCTGAATTACTAAAACCATGGAAGACTTTCCCATCCATAATCAAGCAACCACCGATACCGGTTCCAATAGTCAGGCAAAGGGTGACACTCGCTCCCTTGCCTGAACCAGATACCGCTTCAGCAAGACCTGCACAGTTGACATCATTTTCAATTTCACAAGGAATAGTAAAGCTAGTCTCGATTTCCTTCTTGAACTTGGTTCCTGCATAATTTGGAATCTGAGGACCAGCATAGAAAATCTCACCCTTGTCTGGATCCACCATTCCTGCAGAAGAAATGGCAACACCTGCTACTGGGCCTTTTTCTAAATAGCTGGCTACGATATCTTTGGTTTTTTGTAAGATATGAGGTCCACCCTTATGCGCCTCTGTTGGCATTTCATGCGATTCAACAAGTTGGCCTTCTTGGTCGATCAAACCATATTTGATATTTGTTCCACCGATATCAATTGCAACGTAGTGTGTCATAAATACCTCCTTATGGATTAGAGGAAGCGCTCCTTGGTTTCACGAATCAAGGCTACAGCTGCTTCTACAACTGGACGATCTTCTTCAGTCACTGGTGTCAATGGTGAACGAACAGAACCAATATTCAAGCCTTCATTGATCTTCAAGACTTCCTTAATCACACCATACATATTTCCATGTGCAGCAGTCAATTTGCCAATGATTGCATTGATAGCGTATTGCAATTCACGCGCTTTTTCCAAGTCTTTGTCAGCAATCAACTGATTGAGTTTCAAGAATAGTTCTGGCATAGCACCATAAGTACCACCGATACCAGCTTTAGCTCCCATGAGACGACCACCTAAGAACTGCTCATCTGGACCGTTAAAGACGATATGGTCTTCCCCACCAAGGCTCACAAAGGTTTGGATATCTTGAACTGGCATAGAAGAGTTCTTAACACCGATAACACGTGGATTCTTCAACATTTCAGTATAAAGACTTGGCGTCAAAGCAACACCTGCCAATTGAGGAATGTTGTAAATCACGTAGTCTGTGTTTGGAGCTGCAGAACTGATATNGTTCCAGTATTTAGCAACTGAGTATTCTGGCAAGCGGAAATAAATTGGTGGAATCGTTGCAATGGCATCTACACCCAAGCTTTCAGCATGACGAGCAAGTTCCATACTATCTTTGGTATTGTTGCAAGCAACGTGAGCAATGATGGTCAATTTACCTTTGGCAACTGCCATGACTTCTTCCAAGATTAACTTGCGGTCTTCAACGCTTTGGTAGATACATTCACCAGAAGAACCATTGACATAAAGACCTTGAACACCTTTATCAATGAAGTATTGAACCAAGGCACGCGTACGCTCTGGACTTACTTCTCCTTGATCATCATAACATGCGTAGAAGGCTGGAATGACACCTTCGTATTTTTTTAAATCTGACATAGATTTTCTCCTAAGATTTCTTTTTTTCTGCTAAAAGCAGGATTTATTCTTTACGTGTTTAGTATACACCTTATGAAAAACGCTTTCAATATCTTGTGTACACTTAGATTTTAGTTTCGATATGAATTTTGAAATGTTTATGGCTTGAAAGTAGTTTCATAGACAAGCCATCCTATTGGTATTTTGCGAAAATTTTCTCCATCAATCCAGTCTGGAGAAAGACCAAGAGCCCAAACCCAAAAAGCAGGAAGGCTGAACCACCTAAAAGTAAAGTGAAGGCGGACAGATAAAGAACCATCACAATAAGAAAGAGAATAGCTAACATGAGGAAGAACCAAGGAAAGTTAAAACTTGCCAAGATAAGTCCTTTTTGTAAGACTTCTTTCCAAGTCAAATCATAGCGTGCAGCTATGGGATAGCTAGCCAACATCACGATAGTGAGGAAGATAAGAACGCCTAGACAGATAGCTTTCACCATTTGGAAAGGCATAGCTGTCTGCCCCCAGAAGAGATAGAGATCTAGAAGGCTTAATGAGACAATGCCCAACTCAAGCAGACCTAACTGAAGACCTAGTTTCAGATTTTCCTTGAAAGCTCTTAGATAGATTTTAAAGACAGGTACACGTCTGCTCTTCTTAATCTCAAACATAGTCTCGTAGAGGCTAATTTTAGCTACTCCAATCGTCACGATGGGCAAACAAGTGACGACAAAAAGAAGATTGGCTGTCACGATATCCAAGACCTTCTCACTAAAACGCATGAGAAAGTTGTCTGTATCAAATGCTGCCTTGATAAGGCTTACTCCTTTTTGTGCCATGTTTGCTCCTCCTGATTTTTTAATCAATCAAAATTTTAAAGAGATATTTGCGAACCTTCTCTTCCATACCTGCATAGCCATTCGGCTGGTGCGGTTCTCCTGGGAAGAAAATCGCAAAATTGTGATAACCCAACAAGAGTGGGTAGTGTTCATGACAATGAACAAAGCCAATGTCACTTGCTTCGTCGAATGCTACTGCCTCGTCTTTGATACGTGAACCGTAGCTCGAATATTCATGTCCTTCTACCAGCAAATGCAAATCTGCATAGTTTTTATGATGCTCAAATTGATCATTTTCAGCTTGATTGAGGACATTTTCCTGAACAACTAGAAAGACTTTATCTCCGTCAATCTCATACTTTCCTAATTCGAACGAATCTTTACGATGTTGGTAGAGATAGTCGATAGCCTTGTCTAAATTGGGATGAATTCCTTTGTAAAAGGTGATGTTTTTCAAATCGTCAAAAATCATACTCTTTCCTTCGTTTCTGATAGTTAACTAAAATGATAAATTAAGTTGATAAGTGTCTAACAAAATATCTAAGGTAAGCAAATACCCAACATTTTGTAGACACTTATAACCTCTATATTTCCATAGCATGTCAAGACCACTTCCGCAATCTTGACACACCAGTTTACTTTTCTTAACCTTTAACCGCTCCCATAGTAATACCCTGAGTGAAGGATTTTTGGAAGACTAGGAAGACTGTTACGATTGGAACTGCTGCAAGAGCGGCACCTGCCATGATCAAACCATAGTTGGTTGCCATTTCAGCTTGCATAGTTGCAACCCCAAGTGAGATGGTCAAGTTTTGACGTGAAGTCAACATAACCAACTGCATAAAGTAGTCGTTCCATGTATTGATGAAGGTAAAGATTGCAAGGGCTGCAAATCCTGGTTTCACAATTGGGAAGGCTACGCTCCAGAAAGTACGAATCTCACCACAACCATCGATTTTAGCTGATTCAAGCAACTCTGTAGGGATATTCTCACTGAACTGTTTCATGAGGAAGACCCCAAATGGCCATCCAATCAAAGGCAAGATAACTGCCCAAAGAGTATCATGGATTCCCATGAAGTTGACGATACGTACCAATGGCACAAGGACAACTTGTTTTGGAAGTGCCATGGCAGCGATAAAGATGGCAAAGAGAATACGCTGACCATAGAAACGTTTTTTAGCCAATACATAACCTGCTAGAGAAGAGGTCGCACAGACTAAGAACATGGTTACCAATGAAATAAATACAGAGTTCCACATCCACTGCAAGGCAGGGTTTTGCACCATAAGTTGTTGGAAGTTTTCCATGGTTGGCATTTTAGGGAACCATTGTGGTGGAATAACGATTGTATCAGGTTGTGACTTGAAGGCACCTGTCAAAATCCAGTAGAACGGAAAGATGAACAGCACGGTCAACAAGAGCAAGATAATAGTTGAAATAACAGTAAAAGCTGTTAAAGGTTTCTTTTGTGTAGATTGCATAGCTGTCTCCTTTCTTTAGTATTCTACGTCGTTTCCAAGTACTTTAAATTGAACAAAGCTTACGATAGCGATCATGACTGCCAAGAAGACACCGATGGTGTTGGCATAGCCGTATTCTGTCAATTGGAAGGCCTTTTCGTAAAGGTAGTACATAAGTGTACTTGTTGAGTAGTTTGGACCACCTGAAGTCAAAAGCTGAATCAAGGCGAAACACTGGAATGAGTTGATTGTTGTAATGATTGCGATGTAAAGTGTTGTTGGAAGGAGGCTAGGCCATTTAATCTTCCAGAAAACTTGCAATTCAGTCGCACCATCAACACGCGCTGCTTCTACCAATGAATTGTCGATATTTCCCATCGCTGCGATATAAAGGATAATCGGCTGACCAACAGATGTAGTCAAAAGGATAATCATAATCGCCATCAAAGCCCAGTTTTTATCTCCCAACCAAGAAATGTTCTGGCTGATGATGTGGCTTGACTTAAGGACAAAGTTTAGAATCCCTGATAGTGGGTCATAGATCCATTTCCAAACAACTGTTACGGCAACACTACCTGTTACAACTGGAAGGAAGAAGACAAAACGGTAGAAGGATCTGGCAATAGCATTTTGATGATAGGTCTGAGATGCTACAAAGAGTGAGAATAGAACAACAACTGGTACAGATCCAATAACCAGAATCACGGTATTGATCAAAGACTTCATAAAGACAGGGTCTTTAAACATGCGAACATAGTTGTCCAAGCCTACAAACTCAAATTTAGTCATTGAGTAGTTAAAGAAACTTGTAATGAATCCCATAATCATAGGAGCCAATACAAAGATGACAAAGAAGAATAATACTGGTGCTAGGAAAGCGTAGGAAATCACTGTTTCCCGCATACGAATTTTATTGACTTTCACAGTCGGCACCTCTCTTTCACAAATAAAATATTTTGGATTTTCTTGAACTGTTTTAAAATCAAAATGAAATTTTTTAAGATTCGCTTATGTAAGAACTTCATTTTAATTTCTTGACAGTTCCTTACATTTCAAACAAAATCCTCCCTTTTCTTACATAGACTATGCAAAGGGAAAAGGGAGGAGTCAATCTGATTTAGTGCTTATTGTTTTGTAGCTTTTTTAATTGTTTCGTTAGCTTTTTCAGTGAAGGCTTTCAAAGCATCCGCTGGTTTTTCGTCACCATTTGATACAGATTGCAACATTGGGAACCAAAGTGTTCTCATTTCAGCAAAACCATTGATAGTGTTGTAGTATGGTGAGTAGTATTTAGTCCAACCACTGATTGTTTCCATACGTTTGTCTTCATAAAGTTTGCCAAATGATGTACGAACTGGGAAGGCACCTGTACGAACAACGTCTTTTGGACCCCATTCTTTGTCATCCGCGATAAATTGAACGAATTTCTTAGATGCTGCAACTTTCTTGTCGTCTTTGTTGTTGAATACTGCAAATCCGTTTACAAGGTATTCAAGAGCTGGCTTACCTGAATCTGATGGGAATGGTACTTCTACCACTTCTACTTTACTTGCTTCCAAAAGTTTAGCTTGGATACCGTTTTGAGCTGGCGCCCAAAGGATTGTGTAAGATGTTTGACCGTTGGCAAAGTTTTGGATATCTGCTCCACCGTCAAATTGTGAACCGTTGTTCAACAAACCGTCTTTAATCCAGCTAGCTGCTTTTTCAAGACCTTTGACGAATTTAGGATCATCAGTTGTATATTTTGTTACATCTTTATCTGTTACAGAACCGCCGTAAAGGTTTGAGATGAAGGCACGTGTTCCTTGGTCTCCCCCTTGACCAGAACTGAACAATGAACCTGGTGTATATCCTTTATCTTTAAGCGCTTTCAAAACTTTTTCAAAATCATCAGTTGTCCAACCTTCTTTTACAAGGTTTGCAACTCCAGCATCTTCCAACATTTTCTTGTTCATGGCCATGTAGAATGGTGCAGAACTGATTGGATACATGTAAGCTTTGTCTCCAGCTTTACTTGCTTGTACAATGTTTTCATTGTTAACATCTTTAACAAATTCGTCTGTGAAGAGGTCGTTCAACTCAGCCAATTTACCGTTTTTACCGTATTGGATGATACGTCCTGGTGCATCAAAGAGTACGTCTGGAGCTGTTCCTGCTTCGATAGCTGTTGTGATTTTTTCAGGACCTGACTTGAAGTCGATGGTTTCCAATTTCACTTTTACATCTGGATTTGCTTTTTCAAACGCTTCGATAATTGATTTTTCATATGTTCCAACACCGTCACCAGTTTTTTCTTGAGTAAAGACTGGGAATGCCCACCAAGTGATTTCTGTTTTTCCGCTATCACTACCAGATTTTCCAGCGTCTTTACTTCCACCAGAATTACCACATGCAGCAAGGCCAAGAATCGCAGCACCCGCAAGTACTGTACAAGCTAGTTTTCTAAATTTCATTTGTATTCTCCTAATTGATAAGCGTATCCATATTGGATAATGAGTAAGATTGCATTTGTATACGTTTTCATTTTATCCGACGCATCCACCACTCTCCTCTGTTTTTTAGATTGTGTTATTTTAGACCAGCAACGAAGCGTTCTGTAATCTCTTTTGGTCTAGTAATAGCGCCACCTACAACAATGCCTCGCACTCCATATCCAAGGATTTGTTTGGCTTGTTCTGGTGTATGAATTTTCCCTTCTGCAATGACATCTACGCCAGCATCACAAAGTTTTTTGATCAATTCAAAATCGGGACCATCCACTTTTGGACTGTAAGATGTGTATCCTGATAAGGTTGTTCCGACAAAGTCAATTCCTGCTTCAACAGCTGCCAATCCTTCCTCGAAAGTACTTGTATCAGCCATCAAGAGCTGGTTAGGATATTTCTCCTTAACCTGACGAATGAATTCTTGAATTTCCAAACCATCGTAGCGTTCACGCTTGGTACAATCCAGAGCAATCACCTCGATGTCCAGTTCTGCCAATTCATCAACTTCTTTCATAGTAGCAGTGATGAAGGGTTCTTGCGGTGGATAATCTCGTTTAATTATCCCAATGATTGGAAGGTTGGTAACCTCCTTGATTTCCTTGATATCGCGAACACTGTTTGCTCGGATACCGACTGCTCCACCTTGCTCAGCCGCTTTGACCAGCAAGGGAATGACTCCTCCCGCTTCTGTATAAAGCGGTTCGTGAGGAAGGGCCTGACAAGAAACGATGATTCCATCTTTGATTTGTGCAATCAAGGCTTCTTTAGTAATCTGTGGCATCCTCTTTCCTCCTTTTCTTTGTTCTTATGAGTTCATTATAGACTATTTTTAAAGCGCTTTCAACACTTTGTGGTAGAATAGATTTCAGTTTCAAAAGTATTTTATAGAACAGGCGTTTCTGAAAGTAGTTTCAGAGAGTCATCTATTTTAAATCATTTTTATTAAACTACAAAAAAGAGAGCTACTGGTCTCTCTCATTTATCACTTCATATATTTAAAAGAAATCTCACTACCACAAAGCCAGTTATAAACCTGGTCATTGACAAAAACATTCATGGCTTCGTGGGCATACTCAGGCATAATACGATAGGCCTTATCGCAGGTCAGGCGGTTGTAAATCGCAAACTGGGTAATAGGATAGCAGACATCGTCGTCCAAGCCCGTAATCATCTTAACTTCACCCTTGATACGATGAGCGAGATTTTTCACATCGATATAGGCAAGGGTCGCCATGATTTCCTCCTCAGTTTCATGGAAGGGATCGTGAAACTTGAAATAACGGAACAGTTCGTCGTAAGCCTCGCTAGTATTACCAATCTCAAGAACTCGTCTAAAGTCTGACAAGAAAGGATAGATGGCAACTGTTTTCCGAATTCGAGGATTGAGTGCTGCTGCAACTAGAGCTAAAGCCCCTCCTTGTGAGGCACCATAGCTAGAAAGGCACTTCTCATCCACCTGAGGCAGACTAGCAACAATTTCGATCAACTGGTAAATATCCAGATAAACATCCTTATAAAAGAGGTGCTCCCGACCTTCCACAGCACCACGGATGATATGCCCCTTGACCGTATTTCCTAGAGGAGAACGTAAGCCGTCTTGTGAATAGCCCGACTGACCTCGAACGTCCATGGAAACAACACCGTAACCAGCTACGGTGAAGGCCAGCATGTCGGCCCAATCCCAGCCACGTCCCATATAACCATGGAAATGGAAGATTAGAGGAACTTTTTCCTCACTCTTTGGAAGAACGACGCGTGCATAAACCTTGCCTTCATTGGCTCCTTCAAACGTTAACTCATAGCACTTAACTTGAGGAATGTGGAAATCTCTTTCCTCCAACTGATAGGCTGGAAGATTGGAAACTTTTTTCACTTCCTCATCCCAGAAAGCATCAAAGTCTTCTGGAACCTCATCCCGTCCTTTATAAGTCTTGATTTCTTCTAACAAAGCTGGATTTTTCATAGCATGCTCCTTCATTTTTGTAATCGCTACCACAACTGTAGCATATCTAAGTAATCAATGCAAGAAAGAAGGGTAAATAGAAAAAGAATTTAGATTTTTCCTTCAAGCCTATCGACTGAAAGTAATTTTAAAAACGAAAAAAGAGCATTTTCGCTCTTTCTTCCTTCTATTTATATCAATTTTTTGCTTCTTTCTTTTGGAAAGTGGTTTGGTAATTTACTTTAATCGTTACTGTCATATGAGAGTCCTCGTTTCTTTTTGATGACTCTAGTATAAGGGCCAAACCTGAAAGCTAGCTTAAGATTTCCTTATAGAAAGCTTATACTCAATGAAAATCAAAGAGCAAACTAGGAAACTAGCCGCAGGCTGTACTTGAGTACGGCAAGGCGAAGTTAACGTGGTTTGAATTTGATTTTCGAAGAGTATTAATCTAAATGTTCTTTCTTTTCCAAATGAAGAGCAATCATGCGCCACTCTGGATCCTCTTGCCAGCCTTCAATAGAACTAATGTAACTAGCAACTTTTCTAGCTTCTTCTAAAATCGGAAAATCTTCGATAATATCAGCTACTTGGAACTCTGGAAGTCCTGACTGTCTGGTTCCAAAAATCTCACCAGAACCACGCATTTTCAAATCTTCTTCGGCCAGGACAAATCCATTGGTCGTTTCTGTCATGATGCGCATGCGATCTTTCCCAGAATCAGTCTTAGGATTGGCAACGAGAACAGCATAGGACTGCTTATCTCCCCGACCCACACGACCTCTAAGCTGGTGAAGCTGGCTGAGACCGAAGCGATCCGCATCCATGATAATCATGACGGTCGCATTGGGAACATTAACCCCAACCTCGATAACTGTCGTCGAAACCAGAATATCCGTCTTTCTCTCTTTGAACTCCTGCATAATCTGGTCTTTTTCGTCACTCTTCATCTTACCATGTAGAAGAGCCACCTCTGCCTTGCCTGCAAAATGAGCCGTCAACTCTTCTGATAAGGCAATGGCATTTTTCAAATCCAGAGCTTCTGATTCTTCAATCAAGGGAGAGATAACATAGGCTTGGGAACCTTTTTGGATTTCCCCCTCTAACCAAGTCAAGACCTGTGGTAGTTGCTCATGCTTGATCCAACGTGTCACAATAGGTTTCCGTCCTGCTGGCATCTGGTCAATAATGGAAACATCCATATCCCCAAAGGCTGTGATGGCCAGCGTCCGTGGAATGGGAGTCGCCGTCATCATGAGAACGTCAGGATTGTCTCCTTTTTCCCGTAAAATACGCCTTTGCCCCACACCAAAACGGTGCTGCTCATCGATGATAATCAAGCCCAGACGAGCATAATCTACCCCATCCTGAATCAGAGCGTGGGTTCCGATAATCAAATCAGCTTCACCCTTAGCAATAGTCTCCAAGACTTCTCTCTTTTCTGCAGCTTTCAAGGAACCTGTCAAAAGAGCCAGTTTCAAGTCTTGAAAGAGGTTCTGTAAACTCTCAAAGTGTTGCTCTGCAAGGATTTCTGTTGGCACCATGAGAGCAGCCTGGTAGCCAGCTGTCACCGTCGCAAGCATAGCCAAGCCAGCAACCACCGTTTTTCCGCTCCCCACATCTCCTTGTAGGAGACGATTCATATGATGGTCGGACTTCATGTCGGTCAAAATTTCCTGCAA
Source organism: Streptococcus mitis (assembly GCF_003942775.1). Classification (GTDB taxonomy): domain Bacteria; phylum Bacillota; class Bacilli; order Lactobacillales; family Streptococcaceae; genus Streptococcus; species Streptococcus mitis_CN. The sequence continues at coordinate 376,468 of NZ_RJNX01000001.1, forward strand.
ACTCTTTTCTTGAGCTGGAGTCAGGGTAAAAGGCAGGGTTTCTTTGACAGCTGTCACTTTTTCCTGAGACCAATTCAGAACCAGACCGCTTCCCTGAACTCTATTTTCAGACTTAAGCATCTGCAACTGCATTTGGAAATAAAAGAGTTCCTCAAACTTGATACGGCGAAGGGCCTGCTTGTATTCTGCCAAATCCTTGGGGAAATGCATGGCACGAACGGCCTGACAACGGGACATAAGTTTGTATTTGTCCAGCAAAGACTGGGGGAGATTTTCCTCAATCAAGAGGTCCAGTCCCTGATCAAAAGCCGTCTTGATGACCTTTACTAGACTGGCCTGACTGATTCCCTGAGCCAAGCGATAAACAGGTTGGAGGTCATCTTCCACCTGAGCCAGGATCTTCATCCCTGTTAGACTAGCCTTAGCACGGTCCCATTTCCCAAAGACTGCAAGAGTTGCTCCCAACTCTATCTTATCTGCTAGATAGGGCTGGTTAAAGAAATTCACCGCAAAAACAACTTCTCCTTGCTTGAGGCTAAAACGCAGACGATTGCGCTTGAAACCATAATACTGGACACTGGCAGGAGTCACGACTTGACCAGAAAGAACTGCCTTCTCACCGTCTTCTAGTTCTAGCACTTGCTTAGTTTTGAAGTCTTCATAACGAAAAGGAAAGTAGAGCAAGAGGTCTTGCAAGTTTTCAATTCCTAGTTTAGCGTACTTCTCTGCTGACTTTGGTCCCACACCAGGTAAGACATGCAAGGGTTGATGTAGATTCATGCTCCACTCCTTTCTTTTTAATAATATTCTCTCGGAATGCGGTCGCTGAGAAGACAAACCACTTCATAGTTAATGGTTCCACGGTAGGTCGCTACCTGAGTAGCTGTGATTTCCTTGCTCCCGTTGGAACCAATCAAGGTTACTTTGGTTCCCAGCGGATAAAACTTAGGCAGACGAATGGTGATTTGGTCCATAGAAACTCGTCCAACAATTGGACAAGCTTGGCCATCTACCAAGACAGAAAAATTCTGCATGTCTCGTGTCCATCCATCCGCATAGCCAATTGGTACCGTCGCGATGACTTGCTCGCTATCCGCCTGATAGGTCGCTCCGTAGCCCATGCAAGCTCCAGCTGGAACTGTCTTGACGTGAACCAAGGCAGATTCCAAGGTCAAGGCTGGAGTCAAGTCATAGGGCAAGTCCAAGACCTCTCCACTAGGGTTAAGACCATACATAGCATCTCCCATACGGACCGCATTGAAAATAGTCTCTGCATGCCAAAGGGTCGTTGCAGAATTGCTAGCATGAACCAGCTCTGGAAGACCTTTCATACTGGCTAAAATAGTTTTAAACCGTTCTAACTGGGCATTAAAGTAGTCATCTGATTCCTCATCTGCAGTAGCAAAGTGGGTAAAAATCCCTTCAACACGAGCACCGTGTTGTTGGAGCAAAACTTGAGCCTGCTCAGCCTCACCGGCCTCTCTAAAACCAATCCGTCCCATTCCTGAGTCAATCTTGAGGTGGGCTGTCAATCCAGTTAGGTCTGCTTCCCTATCTAAGAGGGCTTGGATCCACTCCAGTCCGGCCACAGTCAAGGTGATGTCGTATTCTTTAGCAAGAGAAACAGCTTCGATTTCAGAAACTCCTAAAATGAGGATTTTCTTCCTGAGTCCAGCCTGTCTGAGTTCAATGGCTTCATCAATATTCGAAACGCAAAAACCATCAACATCATCTTGAATCGCCGTCGCAACAGCAATAGCCCCATGCCCATAGGCATTAGCCTTGACTACTGCAAATTTGAGCGTTCCTTCAGGGATATGAGCCCCCATTTGCTGAATATTTTGTCGAATAGCTCCCAGATGAATCAGAGCCTTGGTTGGTCTATGTGGACTAGCTTTCATGATTTTCCTCCAAAATGACACTGGCTGTCACAAACTGATCGGTATGGCTGATAGACAGCCAAATCTTTCCTGAAAATGGTGACCGACTAAAATAAGGAGCCCCGCGCTCATTGTTCAAGACTTCCAAATCCTGAAAACCGAGCTTGCCAATACCCGTTCCCATCGCCTTGGAAAAGGCCTCCTTAGCCGACCAGCGACCTGCCAAATATTCGATTTGTCTGCGCCCTTTAAGACTGTTAAACCGTTCCATTTCCTTAGCGGTCAGCACGCGCTTAGCAAATCCTTCATGTCGTGTAACTGCGCTTTCTATCGAAGCCAATTCTTCGATGTCAATTCCGTGTCCAACTATCATTCTCATCAAAAGGAGTTGAGATTCCCCAACTCCATCCTTTTCACTTAATTTGTCAAGGTAGCGTAAATCTCTTCTACCAAGGCCTCTGTATTTTCCCAACCCAAGCAAGGATCCGTAATAGAGCAACCAAAGACCTCTGGTTGGTTTTGACGACCATCTGCTAGGTAAGATTCAATCATAAAGCCTCGAACTATCTTTTTAATCTTCTCATTCCAATCACGATTCTGCAAGGTCTGACGAACAATTCGAATCTGCTCCATATATTGCTTGCCAGAATTATCATGGTTGGTATCAATGAGGATAAAGGGATTTTCAAGTTCCATGGCTTCATAGCGCTCAATGGCATTTAGCAAAGTTTCATAGTAAAAGTTAGGCTCATTTTTCCCGTATTCATTGACTGCACCACGAAGGATGACGTGGGCCAAGGGATTTCCTGAAGTCTCAACTTCTTGACCATGGAAGAGGAAGGTCTGTCTGTTCTGAGCGGCATAGATACCGTTAAACATAACACCAAGATTTCCTGAGGTTGGATTTTTCATCCCGACCGGTGCATCAATCCCTGAGGCCACAAAGCGGTGCTCCTGGTCTTCAACAGAACGAGCTCCTACAGCATGGTAGCTGACCAAGTCATCCACCAAGACCAAATTTGACGGATAAAGCATCTCGTCTGCCGTTGTCAAACCTGTCTCTGTAATGACGCGGTAGTGCAACTGGCGCACAGCCTGCAAGCCGTTAATTAAACTTGGAGCCTTAGAGGTATCTGGTTGGTGAACCAAACCTTTATAGCCGTCTCCGTTGGTACGAGGTTTAGCAGTATAAACACGCATAACCATGAAAATCTTGTCCGCCACCTTCTTTTGCAAGGCGGATAAACGACGGGCATATTCCAAGACAGCCTCTTCATTATCAGAAGAGCAAGGACCAATCACCAAAAGGATACGGTCATCTTCTCCTGAAATAATGTCTGCCAATTCTCTATCACGACGCTCCTTCAGTCGCAAGGCTTCCGCAGACAATTGGGTTTCTGCCTTGATTGCTTCAATATCGATTTCTTGACCTTTTTCAATAAATGCCATCTTATTCTCCTAGCGTTTGGTAGATTTCTCTGACAAGGGCTTCTGTATTTTCCCAGCCCAGGCAAGGGTCCGTGATAGACTTGCCAAATACTTCTGGTTCGTTTTGACGGCCGTCTTCTAGATAAGACTCAATCATAAAGCCACGAACGTACTGCTTGATTTTTTCATTCCAATCACGGTTAATCAAGGTCTGGCGAACAATTCGAATCTGATCCATATATTGCTTACCAGAGTTGTCATGATTGGTATCGACGATGATAAAAGGATTTTCCAAGCCCATTTTCTCATATTGAGCAATGGTATCCATCAAATTATCATAGTAGTAGTTAGGAATATTCTTACCATACTCATTGATCGCTCCACGAAGAATAGCGTGCGAAAGCGGGTTCCCAGTTGTTTCCACTTCTTTTCCTAGGAAAAGGAAGCTTTGTTTGTTTTGAGCAGCATAAATCCCATTAAACATAACATTGAGATTTCCAGATGTTGGATTTTTAAACCCAGTCGCAAAATCTGCCCCACTTGCCACAAAGCGGTGTTGCTGGTCTTCAACTGAACGGGCACCAACCGCCATGTAAGAAATCAAATCATCTACAAGCGGAAGATTTTCAGGATAAAGCATTTCATCAGCTGTCGTCATACCTGTTTCCGTGATGACACGATAGTGAAGATGGCGCACGGCTTTGATTCCGTTGATGAGGCTTGGTGCTTCTGTCGCATTAGGCTGGTGAATCAAGCCCTTGTAACCATCTCCGTTGGTACGGGGTTTAGCTGTATAAACACGCATAACCATAAAGATACGGTCTGCTACTTCTTCTTGTAGAGTCGCCAAACGCTTAGCGTATTCAAGAACAGCTTCTTCATTGTCAGATGAGCATGGCCCGATTACCAAGAGAATTCGCTGGTCTTCTCCACGTATAATGGCTTCTAGCTCTTGATCGCGCTGTGATTTTCTCTCCAAAGCTTGACCTTCTAATTTTGATAAGGCACGAACTTCTTCAATATTAATTTTAGGACTTTTTGCTGTAAATACCATAACTCATCTCCTTATAAATCAAACGGATACCAAGTAAAAATTTACTTTTCACAAGGTATCCGCCTCTAAACTATCTCATTTTATTGTCTTTTACCGTGACAGTTTTTAAACTTCTTACCAGAACCACATGGGCAAAGTTCATTCCGTCCAATCTGGCTCAAATCCAGATTTTCAGGCATATTTGCTTGGTGGGCAGCGATATTGCGAGTCGCTGTTGTACTGATATGGTGTTCTGCTTGTGGTCTTTCTTGTTCATGAATTTGTGCTTTCATCATCAAGCGTGTCACATCAAACTCAATCGAACCAATCATGTCATTAAACATACGGAAACCTTCTGCCTGATACTCAACAACAGGATTGTTCTGAGCATAGCCACGAAGTCCAACTGCGTTACGTAATTGATCGAGGGCATCGATATGATCTGTCCACTTGTTATCTACCACTCGTAGAATCAAAACTTTTTGGAATTCTTTAACTGCTTCTTCATCGCGTAGTTTTGAAACCTGACTATCGTAAACTTGCAAGGCACGTTGGAAGAGCTCTTCCTTGATGGCCTTATCAGACAAGCCTGACAAGTCTTCCATCGTAATCGAATCTTCAGGAAGCAAGTTGTACTTAGCAAAGTTCAAAATTGCTTCGAGTTTTTCATCTTGTTTGGCACGCGCATGACCATCAACGACACGACCAATCGTGCGTTTGATCATAGCCTGAATTTCAGGTGCCAAGTCACGATCTGCAGTGATAACGTCGTAACGTTGAGCGTAGATAATCTCACGTTGTTCACGCATGACATCATCGTATTGAAGGACTTGTTTACGAGTATCGTAGTTATTTCCTTCGACACGTTTTTGCGCTGCCTCAACCTGACGCGTCAACATACGAGACTCAATCGCCTCTTCAGACATGTTGAGACGTTCAAAGATTCCCTTCAAGCGTTCAGAACCAAAACGTTTCATCAAATCATCTTCAAGAGATAGATAGAATTGTGACTCACCTGGGTCTCCTTGACGACCTGAACGTCCACGAAGCTGGTTATCGATACGACGGCTTTCATGACGTTCTGTACCAATAACACAAAGTCCACCAAGTTCACGAACCCCTTCACCAAGCTTGATGTCGGTACCACGACCGGCCATGTTAGTCGCAATGGTAACAGCACCACGTTGACCAGCATTCATGATGATTTGGGCTTCTTTATAGTGGTTTTTGGCATTCAAGACCTCGTGAGGAACGCCAGCTGCGACTAATTTCTTAGAAATATAGTCACTGGTTTCAACCGCTACTGTACCAACCAAGACTGGTTGACCTTTTTGGTAACGAGCCTTAACATCTTCGACAACCGCCTTAAACTTAGCCTCGATACTTGCATAAAGAAGGTCTGAGTGGTCAATACGTTGAACAGGACGGTTGGTTGGGATTGGAATAACACGAATGTTGTAAATTTCACGGAATTCTTCTTCCTCAGTCTTACCTGTACCCGTCATACCAGACAATTTCTTGTACATACGGAAAAGGTTTTGGTAAGTGATTGAGGCAGATGTCTTAGTTTCATCCTGAATTGGCACACCTTCTTTGGCTTCAATGGCTTGGTGCAATCCATCAGAATAACGACGACCTTCCATGGTACGACCTGTAAATTGGTCAACGATCAAGATTTCTTGTTCTTCGCTCACCACGTAGTCAATATCGAGAAGCATAATGTAGTTGGCACGAAGGGCGTTATCGATAAAGTGAGTCAGAGCTACGTTTTCGATGTCATAGAGGTTTTCAAGTTTGAAGTAGCTTTCAGCCTTGTCAATCCCTGAATCAGACAAACCAATAGTCTTAGACTGCACATCGATGATGTAGTCGTCTTTGTCCAAAGATTTCACATAGTGGTCTGCCATATGGTAGAGCTGACTGGTTTCAACTGCGTTAGCACCTGATACGATCAATGGTGTACGCGCCTCGTCAATCAAAATTGAGTCAACCTCATCGACCAAGGCATAGTTGAGCGGACGTTGTACCATGTTTTCAGCACGAACGACCATGTTGTCACGAAGGTAGTCAAATCCGATTTCTGAGTTGGTTGAGTAGGTAATATCACACTCATAGGCTTCTTTTTTCTCCATTGGAGATTTAGCAGCCAAGTTAATCCCTACTGACAAGCCAAGCCATGAGTACAATTCACCCATTTCAGTCGCGTCACGTTCTGACAGGTATTCATTGACCGTAACTACGTGAACCCCTTTACCTGAAAGGGCATTGAGGTATACCGGCATAGTCGCAGTCAAGGTTTTCCCTTCCCCTGTACGCATCTCTGGCACGTCACCATGGTGAAGAACGATTCCACCCATAACCTGAACCTTATATGGGAAGAGACCTAGGACACGTTTGGCACCCTCACGGACAACCGCAAATGCTTCATAAAGCAACGAATCCAGTGATTCTCCATTTTGATAACGTTCTTTAAATTCAACTGTTTTTGCTTTTAGTTGGTCATCTGTCAAAGCAGCCATTTGGTCTTCGTATTTGAAAACCTTGTCAGCCATCTTTTCCAGACGACGGATTTCTCCTTTATCATTTTCGATAATTGTTTTTAAAATATTAGCCATGTTTTTCCTTACTTTAAATTCCGAATATTTTAGAATGTTCTTTTAATTTTAGCACAATTACTGATTATTTTCAAGGAAGAATCCCCATTTTGAAAAGGAAAAAGAGGCTAGTTTCCAAGCTAACCTCTCTGACTTTTATGATGATTTAATTGCCAACAAAAATCGGCAAAATCGCAAATAGGATAAATAGATTTATCCAAAGAGAAAAACAGCAGATCAATCCAAAAACAAAGAGACTGACTTTCTTGGACAGCAAGGCCATCAAAATAGACAGAATACCAAAAACTAGCAAGACTTTCTGTATGATTAAGAGATTGATAGATATTCCCAGAACTGGTTTATCCCAAGGAACAAAGAAGAAAGCCAGCCAGATCAGCAGAACTAAACCAATATAAACCTTGGAATAGCGTGTAATAAATGATTTTAGATGTGCCATAAGCTACCTCCTATCAATAAAAACCATATAAATCAATGCCTTTCGCCCTTAGACTTTCCTAACTCCTTTCTTAGTCTAAGCATGTTTTTGAAAAAGATATAATCTAACCAGTCACTGCCTAGAGATAAGACTATCAAAAGCAACCCAACACCCCAAGTACTAGCATCTGATTCATGATTTAGAACAAAAGGGAAAAATAAGAATGAAAAAATTGTCATATCCAAGCTAAACAGAGCCAAAAGGGAAAGATAAATCCAGTAAAAATAGTAGATGATTGGGAAAATTTTACCGTTTCTGTCAGCATTGTCTATCCAATAGAAAAAATAAAAACAAGGAAATAAGAGTATCAAATTAAAACAATTAAAGGACAGCTTCATCATCGACACCTCCTCTTTAAAATTGTTTTCTTTAGTTTCGTTCTATTAAATATTATTACCAATATAAATCAATGCCTTCCACTTTTAGACTTCCCTAGTTCCCGTCTCAAGCGAAACATTTTTTTGAAACAGGAATAAGTTAACCAATTCAGACCAATAGCTAGCAGAATAAAAAGAAACCAAATGCCCCAAAACTTGATATCTGTCACATTTCTCAAGACGATATTGAAAAACAGAACTGAAACAACTGTCCAAGCAAGGCTAAAAAGAGAATAGAGGGGGATGTAAACCCAGTAAAAATAGTAAAAAATCAGGAAAAATTTACTATTTCTGTTGGCCTTTTCAATCCAGTTATCAAAATAAAAGTACGGTGCTAAAAGTAAGAATTTAAACAAATGTTCCATCAGCGGCACCTCTTTTTGATAGCGTTTTCTTCAACTTCATTCTATCAAAAAAATCTGGAAATGTCATTCCAGATTCTACTTTTTTATTTGCGTTTTCTTGCGATGAGATGAATCGGTGTTCCCTCAAAAACAAAGGCCTTGCGAATTTGATTTTCCAAGAAACGCAGGTAAGAAAAGTGCATGAGTTCTTCTTCGTTGACAAAGATGACAAAGGTTGGTGGTTTGGTTGCCACTTGGGTCGCGTAGAAAATCTTGAGGCGTTTCCCTTTGTCTGTCGGTGTTGGGTTGATGGCAATGGCATCCATAATCACATCGTTCAAGACAGCTGATGGAATACGTGTGTTTTGACTTTCACTGATTTGCTTGATCATCTCAGGAAGTTTGTGGAGACGTTGTTTGGTCAAAGCGGATACAAAGATAATCGGTGCGTAAGGTAGATATTGGAACTGCTCACGGATATCTTCTTCCCAGTTTTTCATAGTGTGGTTATCTTTTTCAAGTGTATCCCACTTGTTGACCACGATAATCATCCCTTTACCAGCTTCATGGGCAAATCCTGCGATACGCTTGTCGTATTCACGGATACCTTCTTCCGCATTGATGACCATCAAGACCACATCTGAGCGGTCAATAGCACGCATGGCACGCATGACAGAGTATTTCTCAGTATTTTCATAAACCTTACCAGACTTACGCATACCAGCCGTATCAATCATGGTAAACTCTTGACCATCTGTATCTGTAAAGTGGGTATCAATAGCGTCACGTGTTGTTCCAGCAACAGGACTAGCAATGACACGGTCTTCTCCCAAGATAGCGTTGATCAAGCTTGATTTTCCAACGTTGGGACGACCAATCAAGCTAAACTTAATCACATCTGGATTTTCTTCTTCGTATTCATTTGGAAGATTTTCTACGATGGCATCTAGCACATCCCCTGTACCGATACCATGGACAGATGAGATTGGCAGTGGTTCCCCCAAACCGAGGGCATAAAAATCATAGATATCATTTCGCATCTCAGGGTTGTCCACCTTGTTAACTGCGAGGATAACTGGTTTATGGGTTTTATAAAGCTTACGGGCTACGTACTCGTCTGCATCGGTAATTCCTTCCTTACCAGACACCACAAAGACAATAACATCTGCTTCTTCCATGGCAATTTCTGCCTGGTGCTTGATTTGTTCCATGAAAGGAGCATCGACATCATCGATTCCTCCTGTATCAATCATGCTAAAGGAACGATTGAGCCACTCACCCGTTGCATAGATACGGTCACGTGTCACTCCTTCGACATCTTCTACAATGGAGATTCGCTCACCAGCGATCCGATTAAATAGGGTCGATTTCCCAACATTGGGACGTCCTACAATGGCAATAGNTGGTAGGGCCATAATTTCTCACTTTCTACAATAACTTCTTCTGTTCAAGATTTTTTCTAGTTGAGTTTGGTTCTGCTTGACCAAACTGTTCTGCTAGACGCTGACTCCAGCTTGTGGTTGCACGCGCCCCAGCATAGTCAGCCTGTACACGGTCATAAGCTTCGATTGCATTAGTTGACTGTTCTCGGTATTCTTCCTCAAATACCACCTGATTCAATGGCAATCGAGGTTTGACTTCATGTTCTTCATTTGGCACACCTAGTGCCATCCCAAAGACAGGATAGGTGTAGTCAGGCAGGTTAAAGAGCTCTGCCACTTCTTCTGACTTGTATCGAACCAAACCGATAATCACACCACCATAGCCCAAGCTTTCAGCTGCCAGCAGGGCATTTTGACCAGCAAGAGCCGCATCGACTGAACTAATCAAGAGACCTTCTACACCTTGAGGTTGGAATGAATCAGTATGAAGCTGGGCTCCCTTTTCCGCTCGGTTCAAATCTCCGACAAAGAGAAGAAAAACAGCAGACTGGCGAATGGCTTCTTGAGGCACCAATTCATACAAGGCATCTTTCTTCTCTTGACTTCGTACCACAATCACAGAGTAGGATTGGAAATTCTTCCAAGACGAGGCCATCTGGGCTGCTATCAGGATTTCAGTCAAGTCTTCCTGAGGAAGAGCTTGTTCCTTAAATCTGCGCACTGAAGTGTGAGCCTTCATTAATTTGATTGTTTCTGTCATCGACGGTTCACTCCTTCTAAACGAGTCTCCTCGGCCAAATAACGAATGCGTTCCATGACTCGTCTGGCTTCCCAGATTTCGTCATTTCCATGCTTTCCTTTAGCGAAATGCTTCTCCAAATCTTCAAAGTCGAAGTTGGATGTGAAAAAGGTCGGTAAATCTTCCTGCATCCGATATTGGAGAATGACCTGCAGGATTTCGTCACGCACCCAAGGTGTTGATTGCTCGGCACCAATATCATCTAAAATCAGGACTTCAGAAAGCTTAAGCTCATCCACCAAGGTCTTAACATTGCCATCACTAATAGCATTTTTGACATCGATGACAAAGCTAGGATAGTGGAGGAGAGTTGATGAAACACCACGTTTTTCTGACAAATCATGAGCTAAGGCAGCCACCATGAAACTTTTGCCCACACCAAAGTCTCCATATAAGTAAAGACCTTTTCGAATAGTTGGATATTGCTCTACGAAGGCTAATAGCTTTTCAAAAACTGGCAAGCGCCCCAAATCATCCAAGTCAACTTGAGCCAAACTAGCTTTCCTGAGACTGGCTGGCAGATTGATTAACTTGAGACGGTTCTTAATAGCCGCTTCTTTTTCCGCTGCGATTAGTTCAGGTGTTTCTTCATAAGAAACGTCCGCATAGCCGTGGTTCATGACCAAAATAGGCTTGTAGCCTTTGGCAATATAATCCGTATCACCACGAAGAAACTTATCGCGCTCGGTGATATATTGATTAAATTTGGAGATACTGCGATTCAATTCCTCTGGAGTAAGGGATTCTTGCTGGATAAAGGCCGCAACATCAGGGTCCTTCATGATTTTCTGGACCAAATCTTGATAGTGAAAACGGCTGGGTTGACGTTTGAGTACGTCTCCGATACTTTCCATCTAATCTCCTCCTTTTTCTAATCGAGCTAATAGTTCTTGTTTCTTACGTTCTAGTTCCAGACGAGTTTCCTCGCTGGTTTCATTTTTATAATCTGGATTGCTCCACTTGGGTACATTGGACTTGGCAGGACCGGGTTTACTAGTCTTTTGAGCCTGACTCTTTTGCCCACGTTCACGGATGCGTAAGACTGCCTCTTCTGCCGAATGAATCTTTTGATAGGCGTAATCATTGGCTACCTTCATGGCATATTTCTCATTGATGTTTGCTGAATCCACCTTATTAAAGGTCAATAAGAGAATGATATTGATAACTTCGTCCAGCAAGCCCAAACCAGCCATCTGTTGCAAGAGTTCCCTTTCTGTTTGGGTAATGGTTCCCTTGCGTGTTTGCTTGATTTCTGCCAAGAACTGCAAGGCAGTCTTACTTTTGGCTTCCTTGATAATGGTTGCTTCCTTAGGACTAAAGTCAGAGGAAACAGATTTTTGAGCGATTTTTTCCCGCATACGTTTGGTTGAAATAACCTGGGAAACAGCTGTTGACTTGGCCAATTGATAGGTCTCAAACCAAGTCCATTTCTTTTCCTCCGCAATGGCAAACAGGTTTAAAACATCGGACTGTTCATCCGCAAAACGAAGCCCATCTCGAGCCATCAGCTGACGAAAATGGTCCAAATCAAAATCATTAGCCACTTTCTTCTTAATACCAAGGTCTTCTTGACTTCCCAGCTCTGCCAAATCTGGAAAGACTTGATTGAGGGAGACAGGTATTTCTTCTCCCTCAGCATTTTCAACTTTCAAATCCTCCACAGCTGCATCGCCAATCTTTTTCTCTAAAAGCCTACGATACACAGGATGCTCCAAGAAGTCTTGACTAGATAGAGGAGCATGAAGGGCTAGCTGATAGGTATCCCCTTTTTGATAGAGGGTCAAGAGATTGAAAGCAGATAGGATTTTCAGGGATTTTATCAGTCTATCCATCCCAAAGTTAAGATGGTTAAGAATACTTGAAAAGAGGTATTCCTTTCTACCATTATCCCAAAAATTGATTGTATAAAGATAAAGGCTCAGTGCCTCCTGACCGATAATCGGGAGGTAGCACTGTACCAGAGATGAGGTATCTTGCGACACCCGATTATTCTTTAGATAAGAAAAACGGTCAATTGGCTTCATTTATCTTTCCTTTTTCTTTTTAGAGGACTGAGTGATTTGTTGGAGCAGACTCTCTAACTCACTAACATCCTTAAAACTACGATAGACACTGGCAAAACGTACATAAGTAATCTCGTCCAATTCAGCCAACTCCTCCATGACGAGTGAACCAATGTCCTCACTTTGAATTTCATTTTCATTTCGACCACGGAGTTTCTGTTCGATACGATTGACTACCATGTTGATTTCATCACTTGACACAGGACGTTTCTGGGCTGAGCGGATAATCCCATTAAAGATTTTATCTCTGGAGAATTGTTCCCGCGTGCCATCTTTTTTAACAACCACTAAGGTTCTTTCTTCTACTCGTTCGTAGGTTGTAAAACGGTGTTGGCATTCGTCGCACTCACGTCTTCTACGAATAGTGTTCCCTTCTTCTGCTTGGCGACTATCGATAACACTTGACTTGGTAGCCCCACATTTTGGACAACGCATCCTTTCCCTCCTTATCGTTTTCTTTTCATTATACCATTTTTTAAACGATTCCCAAAACAATTCTTCTTTTTGCTTGACAAGTTTTTTGTTTTGTTGTATTATTTAATTAAGACAAAAGGATAAAAGAAAGGAGACCAAGATGTCCTGGACATTTGACAACAAAAAACCCATCTATTTACAGATTATGGAGAAAATCAAGCTTCAGATTGTTTCCCATACACTGGAACCCAATCAACAACTTCCAACCGTGCGAGAGCTAGCTAGCGAGGCTAGTGTCAATCCAAACACCATCCAAAGAGCCTTGTCAGACCTTGAACGAGAAGGATTTGTCTACAGCAAGCGCACAACTGGACGATTTGTGACTGAAGATAAGGAACTGATCGCCCAATCACGCAAACAACTATCCGAAGAAGAATTGGAACACTTCGTTTCCTCCATGACCCATTTTGGCTATGAAAAAGAAGAACTACCAGGCGTAGTCGGCGATTATATTAAAGGAGTTTAAGCCTATGTCATTACTAGCATTTGAAAATGTATCCAAATCTTATGGAGCAACACCAGCCCTCGAAAATGTTTCCCTTGACATCCCAGCTGGAAAAATTGTTGGTCTCCTTGGGCCAAACGGCTCAGGAAAAACAACCTTGATTAAACTAATCAACGGCCTCTTACAACCAGATCAAGGACGTGTCCTCATCAACGACATGGACCCAAGTCCAGCAACCAAGGCCATCGTAGCTTATTTGCCGGATACGACCTATCTCAATGAGCAAATGAAGGTCAAAGAAGCCCTAACCTACTTTAAGACCTTCTATAAAGATTTCAATCTTGAACGTGCCCATCATCTACTTGCAGACCTAGGTATTGATGAAAATAGTCGTCTTAAGAAATTATCAAAAGGGAATAAGGAAAAGGTACAACTGATTTTGGTTATGAGCCGTGATGCCCGCCTCTACGTTCTGGACGAACCTATTGGTGGAGTGGATCCAGCAGCCCGTGAGTATATCCTCAATACCATTATCAACAACTACTCCCCAACTTCTACCGTTTTGATTTCTACCCACTTGATTTCTGATATCGAGCCAATCTTGGATGAAATTGTCTTCCTAAAAGACGGAAAAGTCGTCCGTCAAGGAAATGTAGATGATATTCGCTATGAGTCAGGTGAATCCATTGACCAACTCTTCCGTCAGGAATTTAAGGCCTAAGCAAAGGAGATTATTATGTTTTGGAATTTAGTTCGCTACGAATTTAAAAATGTTAACAAGTGGTATTTAGCTCTTTATGGTGCTGTTCTCTTCCTCTCTGTTCTTATTGGAATTCAGACACAATCCTTAATCAAACTACCTGAAAAAAATCTATCTGTTCTACTTTTTTTTCTATCTACTGTCTTTGGTGGTTTGATGGTTACACTTGTGATTTCAACTATCTTCTTGATTATTAAACGATTCAAAGGAAGTGTCTATGACCGACAAGGCTATCTGACTTTAACCTTGCCAGTTTCTGAACACCATATCATCACAGCCAAACTAATCGGTGCCTTTATCTGGTCGTTGATTAGCACTGCTGTCTTACTCCTATGTGTCTATATTATCTTATTATCAACAAATTCTGATGAAGTTCAACTTTCTACTCTTCTGTCATTTGTTGCAGAACATTTTACCGGCTTTGGTCTTACTGTCTTATCCTTCCTACTAAATACCATTTCTGGAATCCTCTGCATCTACTTGGCTATTTCCATCGGACAACTTTTCAATGAATACCGTACAGCACTCGCTGTTGCAGCCTACATCGGTATCCAAATCGTCATTGGATTTATTGAAGTTTTCTTCAATACCAGTACTAACTTCTATATTAATTCACTTGCAGGATTCAATGATAATTTCTATATGGGAGCAAGCGTAGGCATTGTTGAAGAACTCATATTCATAGCTATCTTTTACCTCGGAACCTACTATATTTTGAGAAACAAGGTTAATTTGCAATAGTTTTAAAGTCTAGCGGCAATAACTCGCTAGGCTTTTTTCGTCCTCAGGATTTACATTTTTATATGAAGTATTTAATAAAAAGGAGTATAATGACTTTAAAACTAATTACATGTATATCGATAAGGAGGTCAACTCTTTATGCTGAGAAGATTTGTTACCAAGAAGCACCTCGTGCTTTACTTCTTTTCTATTGCCATTACTTGGTTGGAAGCAATTATCACTCCAGCCCTTGTTCAGAACATTGTTGCTAGTTTTACCAATCAAGAACTAGGCCTTCTTTGGAAAGTCTTGATTTTGGGAATCCTTGGAAACCTCATCCTCTTACTAGGCTTAGCTGGGAAACGCTATTACTATGCCCGTTTGATTACCGATTTCAAATATGGAATCAAGAGTGCTATTTTCAAGCGATTTTTAAACAGTTATGAGATTGATGAAAAGGATATTTTGTCTGACCTAGAAAACGACGTCAAGCAACTAGAAGAAAACTATATTGAGCCAACGGTCATCATCATTTCTTCTCTTGGCTTCACCACTGTGTCTATCCTCTATGCCCTGTGGACCAATTTTTACCTAGGATTAATCTTCATTCTCTTCTACTCCTTTCCTGTCCTCTGCAGTGCTATCGGATCAAAGCGTTTGGATTCACTTTCTGAAAAGCGGTCCACTGTTAACCAGAGCTACTTAGCAAGCTTGACAAATTTTATTGGTGGTAGCCAACAAATTCGCCATTATCAGGGGCAAGACTACTTTTTTGCTCGCTATCAAAAGCAATTACAAACCAGTCTAGATACCGAAATCAACTATGAAAAACAACGAACTTTAAACAGTCTCTTGATCAATAGCATCGATGCCTTTTGTTCTGTCACACCAATCGTCATCGGTGGCTTTATGACCTACTATAATTATTTAGATGCGGCGAGTTTTGTGGCCATCTATCTAGTTTCACATAATATCGGCTATCAATTCCAAGAGTTGGCTTACTTTACCAACACCCGAAAAGCGAATCGAACTCTTCTCAACAAATACCAAAAACTTTTGGACCAGTCTAACTTCATCTCGCCTAGAAGCATAGAAAATATTTTCCCTATCCAGCTTAACACCATCTCCCTAGAAAAATATGGAAACAGCCTCCTGTCTCCGATTTCCATGCACATCAAGCAAGGAGAAAAAATTGCCATTATCGGGGAAAGTGGCTCTGGTAAGACAACTCTGCTCAATATCATTCATGGAGAAGAGACACCAACAAGTGGACAGATTAGCTTTGCTGGTCAAAACCTGTCACGTAAAGAAATCACAAGCTTTAGTTCCTATATCCTCCAAGATAGCCATTACTTTGACACGCTATCTCTGGAAGACAATATCCTTCTGGGACTGGATAAAAATAAAGAGACTTTAAATCATATCCTCAAAAAAACAGGATTAGAACATTTGAAAAATCGAACGCTCAGAAATGATAGTCTATCTGGTGGCGAGAAACAACGCCTTGAAATCGCTCGCGCCCTCTACCATGATAGCCAGCTCATCTTAGCTGATGAGATTAAGACCAATCTTGACTTGGAAAATAGCAGAAAAATTAGCGGTTTGCTCTTCTCCCTACCTCAAACAGTCATTGAAGTCATTCACCACTACACGGAAGAAGACTTAAAGCACTATGACCAAGTCATTCACTTAAGCAAAGAAAAATAATACTCTATAACATACGATTTGAAAAAGCAAGGAACTCAAATTCCTTGCTTTTTAACTCAATATCAAACTGGCTACGATAGGGCTAACAAAGACATAGAGAATACCGGTAACACCGATAGCCAAACCACCCATAGCTCCTGCTACAGAACCGTATCGGAAGGCAGTTCCTGTTCCAACTGCGTGGCCTGTTCCTCCAAGAGAAAGACCAACAGCTACTGGGTCGTCAATTTTCAACCACTTCAAAAGGGTTGGGCCGATGACACTGGTTAAAATACCAGTTGCGACTACAACGACCAAGGTCACAGTCGTCAAGCCTTGCAATTTTTCTGTGATTCCCACTGCCATGGCGGTTGTTACAGACTTGGGAAAGAGAGAAATGGCTAAGAAAAAGTCCATTCCAAAAATTTTAGCCACAAGGGCTGTGAAAGATGTATTGACCACTACCGCTAACAAACTACCAAATAGAATACTCCGAGCATGGTGCTTCATCAGGTGAAAACTCTTATAAAGCGGAATCCCTAGAGCAACAGTCGATGGGACAATCAAGTTGTTCAGATAAACCCCACCTTGGTAGTAATCTTGGTAAGAAATACCCGTCACCTTTAGAAAGATGATAATGAAAACAGCTGACAAAAGTAAGGGCGTTGTCAAAGGATGGGGAAAACGTCTGTAAATCAGCATTCCTACTAGATAAGCTAGGATAGACAGGGCAAGCCCAAATAGGGGATTGGAAACAAATTCACTCATTTGGCATCTCCTTTCTCATAATCTCCCTCAAACCGTCGTTTGATAAACTGAACTACCAAGGCTATGAGGATAATATTGATGACTGCTGCAAAAAAGACAATCAAAACAATTGGCAAAAGATAGGGAGCAATCACATCAAACTTTTCCATGATTCCCACTGCTGGTGGCAAAAAGAGAATGGTCATATTGGCCAGCAAGAAATTCCCCACCATGTTGACATGCCTAGTTCTCAGCCACTTGAATTGTAAGGCTAGAAAAAGAATAATCAAACCAATAATACTGCCTGGGATGGGCAAGTGAAAGAAACTAGAGATTCCCTCTCCGATTAGAGAAATCACAAAGAGAATCATTAATTGAACATATAATTTCATCCTATACTCCACGAAATAGACTTCTTGCATACCAGTTTACTCTTTTTTCAGAAAATTTCAAGGAAATGCACAAGGGATAATGAAAATTAGAAAGGAAAGGGCATACAAACAATTCTTGACTTGTGAAAACAGGCATGATTTAGGATAAAAGATGCCAGCGTCTTTCTTGCCAGCTCTTTTGAAAAGTAGTATAATTATTGCATGCGCAATCATCTTGTGATACAGAGACTGTCCGTGAATGGACTTTCTTCTATTTACAACTCTAAAAAGAAAGGAGATACTATGACCTATTTGGAAAAATGGTTTGACTTCAATCGGCGTCAGAAAGAAATTGAAAGTCTCTTGGAAGAGACTATTGCCCAGCAGAGCGAGCAAAGTCTGACCTTGAAAGAGTTCTACCTACTCTACTATCTGGACTTGGCTCAAGAAAAATCTCTACGTCAGATTGACCTGCCAGATAAACTTCATCTGAGCCCGAGCGCTGTTTCTCGGATGGTGGCTCGCTTGGAAGCCAAAAATTGCGGTCTGCTTAGTCGCAGGTGTTGTGATCAAGATAGGCGCTCTAGCTTTATCTGCCTGACAGGTGATGGGCAAAAGACACTGGCCTCTCTACAGAAAGCTGTCGAAGCAAGCTTGGAAACTGGTTTGGATTTCTTGATTTAAGATGATTTTAGAAAAAAGTTGCGTGCGCAATCATTTTTCTTGACATTCTCTTTTACAAGGAGTAAAATAAAGTCATCATTAAACAAAGGAGTTTTTAAAATGATTGAAATTACCTATCTAGATGCCAGCAAGAACGAAAGAACTGTAACTTTCGAATCTTATGAAGACTTTGATCGTTCGCAACAAGCTTGCCTTATCGGCGTCGCAGACTACTACCCTGTCCAAAAATTAACCTACAACGGTCATGATTTGGACTACCATGGGACTTATGGAGATGTCTTCTTCTATCTCATGAAACAAGATTTAAGCCAATATAACTAAAAAAGGAGAAATACAATGGCAAAAGCAATTACAGATGCAACATTCGAACAAGAAACAAAAGACGGTTTGGTCTTGGTAGACTTTTGGGCAACTTGGTGTGGTCCATGTCGTATGCAAGGTCCAATCTTGGACAAATTGTCTGAAGAACTTTCAGAAGATGTTTTGAAAATCGTTAAAATGGACGTGGATGAAAATCCAAACACAGCTCGTGCCTTTGGAATCATGTCTATCCCAACTCTTCTCTTCAAAAAAGACGGCCAAGTTGTCAAACAAGTTGCTGGTGTTCACACAGCAGAACAAATCAAGGCCATCGTTGCTGAATTGAGCTAATCATACTAGAGACCAAGTACTTGCTTTGGTCTCTTTTTTCTTGCCCTTTGCCATTTTTCAAAAAATATGCTAGACTGTAAGTAGAATATTACGATGTTTGGGACATGCCATCGCTAAAAAAAACCTCTACTTGGTATTTTTTAGCTCCCTCAAGGGAGCTTTTTGCGTGCTCTGAACATTTCCCATTTTGGAAGGAGTACTATGAAACGTCAATCAGCCTTGGTCGTCTTTAGTGGCGGTCAAGATTCTACAACCTGCCTATTTTGGGCTAAAGAACACTATGAAACGGTCGAAGCCGTTACCTTTGCCTACGGTCAACGCCATCATCTCGAAATTCAAGTTGCTAGAGAAATCGCCAAGGAACAGGGGATTCGTCATCATATCCTAGATATGTCTCTGCTGGGGCAAATCACTGAAAATGCCTTGACTTCTGATCTAGAGATTGAGCAAAAAGAGGGAGAGGTTCCCAATACTTTTGTTGACGGTCGAAACCACCTCTTTCTATCCTTTGCGGCAGTTCTTGCTAAGCAACGGGGCATTAAAGATATTGTGACAGGTGTCTGCGAGACAGACTTCTCAGGCTACCCCGATTGTCGAGATGTCTTTGTCAAATCCCTTAATGTTACCCTCAACCTTGCCATGGATTACGACTTTGTTATCCAAACACCTCTCATGTGGCTAGACAAGGCTGAAACATGGGAATTAGCCGACCAACTCGGTGCCTTTGACTATGTTCGTGAAAAGACCTTAACCTGCTACAACGGGATTATCGGAAGTGGATGTGGAGATTGCCCAGCCTGCCACCTACGTCAACATGGTCTAGATGTTTATCTCTCACAGAAAGGAGAGGACTAATGTTTTTTGCACCCAAAGAAATCAAACAGGAAACTGGGGAGTCTCTTGTCTACAATCCTCACAGAACCTTGGTATCAAAAGAATTTACCTTTGATGCTGCCCACCACCTCTTTCACTATGAGGGAAAATGCAAATCCCTGCACGGCCACACCTATCATCTGCAGATTGCTGTCAGTGGACTTTTAGATGAACGTGGCATGACCTACGACTTTGGAGACATCAAAGCGATCTACAAGAACTTCTTAGAGCCCCACTTGGATCATCGCTATCTCAATGAAACCCTGCCCTATATGAACACGACTGCTGAAAATATGGTTTACTGGATTTTCCAAACCATGAACCAAGAGTTGCCAGACGAGCGCGGTCTCCGTTTGGAATACGTTCGCCTCTATGAGACTCCGACTGCCTTTGCGGAGTTTAGACGGGAGTGGTTAGATGACTAGGGAACGTGTCCTCAAACTACCAGTTCTGGAAATTTTCGGCCCAACTTTTCAAGGTGAAGGTCGTGCTATCGGGCAGAAAACCATGTTTGTCCGCACTGCTGGTTGCGACTACCACTGCGACTGGTGCGATTCTGCCTTCACTTGGGATGGCTCTGAAAAACCAACTCGCATGACAGCTGACGAGGTCATTGCTGCCTTGGATAAATTAGGGAGCTACGACTATGTCACCCTATCTGGGGGAAATCCTGCTATCCTAGCAGCCAACATGGCCGAACTCGTCACAAAGCTCAAGGAACGTGGTGTCACTCTGGCTGTTGAGACCCAAGGCTCCCGCTGGCAAAATTGGTTGAAAGACATCGACCAGGTCACTCTGAGTCCCAAACCTCCTTCATCCAAGATGGAAGTCAACTTTGAGACCTTGGACTTTATCGTTTCCCAACTGGATCCAGACAAGGTCACCTTTAAAATCCCTGTCTTTGATGATGCAGATTTAGCCTTTGCTAAAGGAATACAAGAACGCTACCAACCAGATGTCCTTTTCTTATCTGCTGGAAATCCTGAACCCAAGGCTACAGGAAATATTATCCAAGATCAACTGGACCGTCTCAAAGAACTCTGGGAACGCATCGCTACCGACGATAGCTGGGGCAATGTCCGTGTCCTTCCTCAACTCCATACCCTCCTCTACGATAACCAACGTGGTGTTTAAGATTAGAAAGAAAAAATCATGTCACAACAAGAAGAAATGAAAAACCTTAGCCTACTGGGCAACAAAGAAACCAACTACATTTTTGAATATCAACCAGAAGTCCTCGAATCCTTTGACAATCGTCATGTGGAAAATGACTATTTCATCAAATTTAACTGTCCTGAATTTACCTCACTTTGCCCAATCACTGCTCAGCCAGACTTTGCAACTATCTATATTTCCTACATCCCTGACAAGCTCTGTGTCGAGTCAAAATCCCTCAAAATCTACCTCTTTAGCTACCGAAATCATGGAGATTTCCACGAAAACTGTATCAACACCATCGGGAAAGACTTGGTCAACTTGCTAGACCCTCGCTATTTAGAAGTCTGGGGAAAATTCACTCCGCGTGGTGGCATTTCAATTGACCCCTACTACAACTACGGTAAGCCAGGAACTAAGTATGAAGGCTTGGCAGAACAACGCCTCTTCCAACACGACCTTTATCCAGAGAAAATTGACAACCGTTAATACTCTTCGAAAATCAAATTCAAACCGCGTCAACGTCGCCTTGCCGTACTCAAGTACAGCCTGCGGCTAGTTTCCTAGTTTGCCCTTTGATTTTCATTGAGTATAAACAGATAAGAAAAAGCCCTGTTCCTCAAATCGAGGAGCAAGGCTTTTTGAGTTTCAATTATTCTTCTGTTCCAAGGAAGTTTTTAGCAACAAGGGCTGCAAGAATCCCACCAACGATTGGAGCAAGGATGAAAATCCATACTTGTTGAAGGGCTGAGCCACCTACCAAGACAGCTGGTGCCAAGCTACGAGCTGGGTTTACTGAAAGTCCAGTAATGTTCAATCCCACAAGGATCATGGCCATCAAGGACAAACCGATTACCAAACCAGCAATCNCTCCATTGCCCTTGCTTTCTGAAGTCACGGTCATGATAACCAAGACAAACAAGAAGGTTGCGATTGTTTCAAACAAGAAACCACCAAAGACAGTGACACCGTTTGCCAAGGCATTTTCACCAAGACTAGTAGTTGACATCCCTGAGTTCGCCAAGAGGAAGAATAGCGCAGCTGATGCAAGGAAAGCTCCAACTACTTGCCCAAGGATGTAGTTAACAAGCTCCGAAGATGACAAACGTTTGTTTACAAACATAGCGATCGAAACCGCTGGGTTCAAGTGAGCACCTGAAACAGTTCCGATTGAGTAAGCAGCAACCACGATTGCCAGACCAAAGGCAAAGGCGATTCCAAGGTGACCTAAGCCATCAAGACCATTTCCAAAAACAACAGCTCCTGTCCCAATGAACACAAGCATGAAAGTACCGATTAATTCAGCAACAAATTTTTTCATTTTCTTTCTCCTTTTTTCAAAAACTAGATACTAGTCTATCAAAAGTAGGAAAGGGTTTCAAGAAAATTGATTGGAAATTTCAGGTTAAAATTCTGTAAAAACGGTAGTGTTTATTTGAAACATTTTTTTCAAAGGTGTATACTAATAGCGTAGTTTTGATAGGGGTTACAAAACCCATTATAAAAGCTCATTTGTAAACCTTTGCTGTTCTTTTATGAACGTTTGAATGGTATCGTGAATACCAAGGAGGAATCATATGTCTAAAGTTGCTATTGTCACAGGTGCAGGTCAAGGAATCGGTTTTGCAATTGCGAAACGATTGGTTCAAGATGGCTTTAAGGTAGGAGTCTTAGACTACAATCCCGAAACAGCCGAAAAGGCTGTTGCCGAATTATCAGCTGAAAATGCCTTTGCTGTCGTAGCTGATGTTTCGAAACAGGCAGAAGTTGCCCAAGCATTTCAAAAAGTTGTTGACCATTTTGGTGATTTGAATGTTGTCGTAAATAATGCTGGTGTTGCTCCAACTACTCCTCTTGATACAATTACTGAGGAACAATTTACACGTACTTTCGGTATCAACGTTGGTGGTGTCATTTGGGGGTCACAAGCTGCACAAGCGCAATTTAAAGCACTTGGCCACGGAGGTAAAATTATCAACGCAACTTCTCAAGCTGGTGTAGTCGGTAATCCAAATCTAACTGTTTATGGTGGAACCAAATTTGCTGTTCGCGGAATTACGCAAACATTAGCCCGTGATTTAGCAGACTCAGGTATCACTGTTAACGCCTACGCACCAGGTATTGTTAAAACACCAATGATGTACGATATCGCTCATGAAGTTGGTAAAAATGCAGGAAAAGATGACGAGTGGGGTATGCAGACATTTGCAAAAGATATTACCCTAAAACGCCTATCTGAACCAGAAGATGTGGCTGCTGCTGTCAGCTTCCTCGCAGGACCAGATTCAAACTACATTACAGGACAAACCATTATCGTTGATGGTGGTATGCAATTCCATTAAGATACAGGAAAAGAGGTTGGAAAATGATTCAACCTCTTTTATTAGTTTTCATTATCAGGTAGGAGGATACAATAGAAACCCTATTACTAAGTAATACTAGTTAATCCCTAATATTGAAAAGATTGGATAGCTTCTTTCAAGTCATCTTGTAAACTATTTCTCTGGTCAAGTTGGACATAGACTTCCAACAGACAGGATCTAAAGTTGGAAAATTTGTAAAAATCCTCCCTTTCTTCTATCGGAAAATCAACCGTTTTTATCCAAGCAGTTACTTGCTCTTGCTCCAACTTCCCTTGTAAAATCGGTTCATAAAGCACTCTTGCTAAACGCCAATCTTCATCATCTGTAAAACGAATGGTAATTCTTTTAAACAGTTTGCCAAGTATGTCAAATACTTCATGAACTCTGTTTTTAGGAAAGTCTGGATGACAAACTACCTCTGTCAGTAAATCGGCTCCATGTGCAAAAGCGTGAACCCAACCATACTGACTTGAAAAACCTGTCGTGTCCTTTTCTTTTGAAAGATAGTGCAAACCTTGATTTAAAAGGACATTGCGAATTTCTGCTTTTAATCCCTGATAAAAAACCGATTGCTGGTTGGCATCCGCAAACAAGAGGTTTGCATAAACAAGTGCCCTAAAAGAACGTTCAAGTGTTGGCAGACCTACCTTATCAATCTCTTTATCTAGTCCTCCATCAGCTGAGACCACCTCAGCAATGAAATAAAATTGTTCCTGTGTAAATAGCTCTTCCTGAATCCCTCTAGCAAAGCTTGTAAAAACAAGGTCATCGCGAATTTCTGGAGAAGGATCTCCCAAATGGTCAAGCAACCACTGGATTTCCTCCTGATGATAACTTGGTTTTTCAACTGCTATTTTTCTTAGTAACTCTTGATACATGGGCAATAACTCTACACTTCTAGCAACTGTTCAAAAAGCCGTCCCAAGATAACTTTCTATCTTATTCTTTTTGAGATAGAGTTTTTCCTGCAGCAATTGCATCGGCCTCTGTCATCTCGACAACATTAGATTTAATAGTTTTTGAAGGCATTCTATCCTTACTATACCAATAAACTTTTGATTTTCCATGGTTTGCAACATAGACAATTCTATCTTGCTGTTGGGCTTTAGTATCAGCTTCACGTGCAATTCTTTTCTCTTCTTCTTTTTGAGAAATTAAAGACTCAACTGCATCTATCCTACCAAGTAATTCTGCCTTTTTATCATTATTTTCAATCTGATTAACTGTTTCTTTAGCAGACTTCACTTGACTTGCATCTTGACTTTCTTCCAATTGTTTGACTAAGGTTTCACCTTTTTCTTGCAACTCATTTGCAGCTTTTTCTTTGGCAATTCTCTCTTCTTCTGCTTTTTCTTTAGCTTTTTTCTCTTCTTCAACTCGTTTTGCTTCTTCTGTACTAGATGAAGCATCGGTTGTTGACTCTACTTTAGCAGTGGATGCCGCAGTTTGCTTAGTTTCTGATTGAGAAGATGAAATTTTCTTTGTGACTGTCGGAGTTTGAAGAGAAACTACAATAAAACTAACAACAAAAAGTCCTATCATTAAATTTCTTTTTCGAATATCTGGTACTTTCTTTACAAAATACCAAATACCAACTCCGCTCAAAACAAGATAGAGAGTAGGAAGAGCAATCAATAAAATGATTCCCAACAAGACTAGGCCTATTTTTATAAAACGTATTCTTTGTGAATCCTGCTCCAGCCATTTTTTAATTCTGTTCATATCCTTATCCTAAATTCCCCCTACTCTCTCAACTGGGCACTGTAAGCGATGATCTGATCAACTGTGTCAGACAAGAATTGGATGGTATCACGGAGTGGTTTATCTGTTGAAATATCAGCACCGATAATCATGGCTGACTCAAGTGGTGTCTTGCTACCACCTGATTTAAGGAGATTAAGCCAGTCTTCAGCTCCATTCTCAGAGTTTTTAAGATGGAGGTAACCAGCTGTAGAGATGACAAGACCAGCAGAGTAAGTATAACTATACAAGCCCATGTAGTAGTGAGCTTGGCGCATCCAAGTCAAAGCTGCATCATCGTCAATTTCAATGGCATCTCCCCAGAAATCCGTCAAGACTTCCTTCATAATACTGTTGAGTTTGCTTGCTCCAAAGGTCTCCCCTTCTTCAATCAATGTATACACCTTACGCTGGAAGGCTGCTTCCAAAAGGTGAGTGATAAAGTTATGGAAGTAGGTGTCTGTCAAGCGGTGAGCCAGAGCGAAGCGTTTTTGACGTGGGTCGTCAGACTGGTGCTCCAAGTAGTCACTGAGGAGCAATTCATTGAAAGTTGACGGTGCTTCGACATAGTAGGTCGACATGTGAGCATTGAAGTAGCTTTGGTGATTGTCTGAAAAGATGAATTGACCAGAATGTCCGATTTCATGAATCAAGGTATAGACATCGCTCAAACGACCTGTCCAGCTCATGAGGACATAAGGGTGCACGCGATATGGATCCGCCGCATAACCTCCGGAATCCTTGCCACTATTGGCAGCGAAGTCCACCCAGCGCTCTTCTTGATAGCGAGCAACTTCCTGACAATATTCCTGCCCCAAAGGTTCTACCGACTTCATGACCAAATCATAGGCGTCGTCAATAGTCACTTCAGGATTTAGGGCGCTATCCAAGTCCAATTTCCAGTCGGCAAACGTCATCTTTTCAAGACCATTGACCTTGGCAACATGCTTGAGGTATCTCTGGGCAACTGGCGCAAAATCCTTCATGATAAGGTCAATCTGACGGTCAAACATGGCACGGTCCACTTCTTGTTCGGCTAGAAGATAATCAAAAACGGAATCATATCCCTTCATATCTGCCAATAGTTTTTCAGACTTGACTTGGGCTAAATAGGCTGCCGCAGCTGTATTTTGGTGCTTACGAAGTCCCTCTGAGAAAGAACGGAAAGATTTCTCACGAACCTCAGCATCCTCGTGATTTTGGTAGAAATTCTCATAGGTCACAAAGCTGTTTTTATATGTCTTGCCATGCGCCTCAAAGTCAGCCATTTCAAAATCTCCAGCACGCATCTTAGTGTAAATATCCTGCGGACTGTAGAAAATTTCACCAAGATTAGTCAAGGCCTTCTCCACATCAGCCCCTAGATAGTGGGCTTTTTTGATTTTAGCCTGACGAATGGCCGCCGTCAAATGAGGTAATTTACCCAAACGGTCCAAGACTTCCTCATCAGCTTCCACCAAGGCATCGTCAAAAAAGGTCAAGGCTACACTGGCATCTGTTTCAAATTCCATCCCAGCTTGGGCAATGTTGGCAAATTCGTCATTGCTATAATCTGTCGTCTGAGGCATAAAACCATAGTTACCAATATGGCTCATCTGAATGTAGATTTGTTCCAATTCCGCAAAGGCCTTCTCAAAATCCTCAAAAGTATGAAGATTACCCTTGTAATCACGGCTAAACTGGTTGATGTCTTCACGAGCCTTCTCGATCGCACGTAAGAAATCCTCACGATCTTGGTATAGGGCTGTTAAATCCCAAAGTTCCTTCTCTGGAAATTCTGAACGGTGTTTTTGTTCCATTTTCTTCCTCTTATTTCTCTAATTCTAATAAAACACTAAGGGCTGATAAGGCGTAAAGCGGTGCTGTTTCTGCTCGCAAAATGCGAGGGCCAAGTCCTGCTAAGACTGATCCCTTAGCTTCGAAACTCTCAATTTCTGCAGGTGACAGGCCGCCTTCTGGACCAAAGATAAAGAGCAGTTTGGCTCCTTTTTCAAGACCAGAGACCGCTTGTAAAAGTGCAGCGACTTCACCTTCTTTGGCTGATTCTTCATAAGCCACTACGATGCAGTCAAATTGGCCCAGTTGAGCTAGAAAGTCTGCTTTCTTCTCAAAAAGTTGAATACTTGGAATCAGATTCCGCTTGCTTTGCTCGGCTGCTCCGAGGGCGATTTTTTCTAGTTTTTCGACCTTTTTACCCAATTTTTTGCCATCCCATTTGGCGACCGACCAATCAGCAGGGAAGGCCCAAATCTGGCTGGCACCCAGTTCGGTTACTTTTTGAGTGATAAACTCCAGCTTGTCCCCCTTGGGAAATCCAGATGCGATGGTCACTTGAACGGGCAGTTCCACATTGTCATCTAGTTCTTCTACCAATTCAAACTGACGAGCTTCCACATCCAAGACGCGCGCCAATCGCTTAATGCCATCATCAAAGACTAAAGTCACCTCATCATCCTCTTTCAAGCGCATAACCTGAAACATGTGCTTGCTGGTTTCCTTGTCCTCGATGGTGACAGGAGAGATAGCACTGCCTTTGACAAAATACTGCTGCATGCTAGCCTCCAATCACACCAGAGATATCCTTAGTCTTCTTGAAGACGCAGGCATTCCATTCCCCTTGAATCATATGGGTTTCAAGGAAAAATCCAGCTGACTCAGCCGACTGGCGCACCATGTCCCACTTATCCTTGATAATGCCACTCATGATCAGGTAACCTTCGTCCTTGACCAAGCGATAAGCATCATCCGTCAGATGAACGAGGATGTCCGCCAAGATATTGGCCACGATGACATCTGCCTCAATCTCAACACCCTTAAGCAAGTCTCCTGCAGCTACATGGATGTTTTCCATACCAGGGTTGAGCTCAATATTTTCCTGAGCAACACGAACTGCCACGTCATCTAAGTCGTAGGCGAAAATTTCCTTAGCACCCAGAAGCGAGCTGGCAATAGAGAGAACCCCTGAACCAGTCCCCACATCCAGCACCGTTTCGCCACTACGAAGGACCTGCTCCAAGGCAAAAAGGCTCATCTTGGTAGTTGGGTGGGTTCCTGTTCCAAAGGCCATACCAGGATCCAGCTTGATAATCTTTTCTCCAGCAGTCGCCTCATAGTCTGTCCAAGAGGGCACGATGGTCAAATCATGAGTGATACGAGCTGGCTCATAGTATTTCTTCCAGTTGTCCGCCCAGTCTTCCTCAGCCAAGGCAGTCGTCCCCATTTTGACCTCTCCCAAATCCATAAAATCTGTTAATTCAGCTAGGCGAGCCTGCAAATCTGCCTCAACTGTTGCTATATCAACCGTATCAGGGTAATAGGCTGTCACAACGATTTCTTCTTGTTGCTCGACCTCCGGGAAAATCTCGCCGAAGCGATCAACATTTCCCACATAGTCCATGCTGTCTTCAATCGCAACACCTTGCGCTCCCAACTCAATCAAGAGATTAGAAACTAACTCCTCTCCCTCACGCTTAACTGTAACTTTTAACTCTTGCCATGTTTCCATAAATTTTTTCCTTATCAATCTATTAATTCTTCTAATTCTTTTAAAGTTCTTCCATCCTGATCTTTCCAATCAGTTCGACCGTTCGTTTGCATACCCAGCAAAAAAGCCGCTGCATAAGAAGGGCTAGAAAAGAGTTGTTTTTCTCTTAACACTCCATCTTGAATGACCCGAGAAGCTATTAAATTCTGACGCATTTCTTTTAAACTTGCTGGAAGGTATGGAGAATCCTTTATTTCTACTTGACTTCCTTCTAAAACAACAAAACCTTCAGTTGTCCGTTCACAAGTTGCTTCTATTACTTTGTTAGATTTCTTAGTTTTACGCTTTAAATAAAGATAAGTTGAATGATTATCAGTCAAATCTTGACTAACTTCCTTTGTCATTGGAACAAAAACACGATAACCTAGAGTGCCGATAATCATTAGCGTATTTTCAACAATTTCATCCAGTTCAGATTCCTTTTCCTCAGTTACATTACCAGGATTTGGATCATTCCCATTTTTCACAATGTAGCGACCAGCTTCTTTAGCAAGTTGAGTAAATTTATTTTCCAAATAGCTAATTTCTGTTGGACCGAAAGAATTGTTTTGAGTTGTTAGAATGATGACATCATTAAAATAATCTGCATGAGTATCACGGGTATGCTCTTGAATTCGCAACAATACCCCTTCACCATTTTTCCGAGTTGTCGCCTGACCAATATAGGTCACATCTTTCTGTTTATCTTCATCTCGACCAAATAAGAAATAAATACCACTTTGTTTCATTTCATCACGCGACTTTAAATCTCCCAACTGAATACGAGGTATTTTGTAAATCACTCCCGTCCAATTTGACAAAGTACATTTGATTTTTCCAGTCACTTCACCATCCATGAGAAACATATTGATATTTTTGCTACGCTTCGCCATTTATCAAACTTCCTCCATATAATCTCTCACTCTATCCTGCAACTGAGGTACAACTTGACTGGAACTAAGAAATTCCTCAACATTCATGAGCTGATAACCCTGTCCTTCATCACCAAAGGTGATATTGTCAAATTGCTCCTGTGTCAACTTGCCAACTAGAAAAACGGATTGCTTATCCTCAAAGAGCATACTAGGATAAACCTTCGCCCAAAGCAGACAATCCTCAGTTAGATGAATTCCCAGCTCTTCATAAACTTCACGTGCCGCGCACTCAAAAGGATTTTCATCGCCTTCACGTCCACCACCGGGCAACTCCCACATATTGGGCCAGGGAATGCTTGCCTTATCATCGCGTAAGATAGTCAAGATCTTATCCCCACAAAACAAAGCAATCTTGCAGCCTGTGAAATCAGAAATTTCTAGTTCCATATTAGACTCCTTCGGTTAATTCCTTTTCCAGCTCGGATAACCAGTTTTGATAATAGCTTTTCTCATCCCGTAACATCCGGCTGCTATTCATTTTATGTCTAGCAATCTTCATAGCCTTATGAGTTTGAACTACATCTTTCTTTACCTTAAATTGATACCAAGCTTGAATGACCTGCATATCTGCTGTTTTTATAGATAAAAAAGATTTGACTCCTCGAATACTTGCATATTCTTCCGCTTTCTCATTATCTCCTTCCAGCAAGGCGATTTGAAGAAGGCATAGCTGGCAAGAAGTTTCAGATAGCGAGTGTTCTGTTCTCTCTAGTAAAGATTGAAATAGCTTTTTAGCTGTCTCTAACTGACCATCCAATATGAGAACCACTCCCTCAAGAGTCTGAACACTTTCTGCAAGGCTCCCACTTGCATCCTCAGGAACAGGCATGGTAAAGTCTTTCAAATCATATTCTTGAGGAGCCAGCAAAGTTTGAGCAGAATGCCTCAACACCAAGTAAGCGTATTTGGTATTTTCAGGGTGTTGTAACAATTCCCAGATTTTCGCTCCATCGGTAATGTCGACTGGCAAAGCGTTGTTTAGAAAGAAAGACAAATTAAGAAAAATCCAAGTACCAGCAAAATACCAGCTTTTTGTCAAAAATCCAAACAATATCGCCAATAATATCAAACTGAGATGAACCATCAAGCCTCCTGAAAGCATCAGGATGATTCTTTGATCACTTTCGTCCTCCTTTAAACCAATATACTGAGCACCAACATTTTTCAGAACGGCTGTTCGACTAAGATGAAACCTGCCTGACTTTTTGGTCAAAAGAAAATGTCCTAATCCAAAAGCCACCAACCGATAGCCTGTCAAGTAGCCACAAAAAGCATGCCCCAGCTCATGAAGAATAAAGATTAAATACATACTTAGAAGAGCGAAGGTATAACCAAAAGTAAAGGCTAAAACTGCGGAATACCCCAACTCTGCAAATGCGATGGTTCCACAAGCAAAAGCTAGCATAATAAAGGCAAAAGCTAGCACATAAACCAAATACGTCCCAAATTTTTTCATACTACCTTCTCCAAACTCCTAATACCTCGGATAAGGGTAAAATTCTCCTTCTTCCAAGCCAACTTTTCCTTCTTCAAAGACTTCTTGGTTCCATTCCATGACAAATTCTTCTGCTTCTGGGTCTTCCAAAAAGTCCATGAGGGCATCTAGTCCAACCTCTGCAGTATCTTTGAGAAATAGCGCAAAATAAGCTAAGAATTCACGAGAAAAACCTTTCTTAGGCAGGTAAGGGATGACTGTAAGATAGTCTTCTGCATTAACTGTTGACTTGGCAGGATTGTAAAAAAGTACCGCTTCTTCAAAAAGGATATCATCTGACGAAACCTCTCCGTCTTCATCTAGCATCTCCACCCCTGCAGCATTTTGTGCCTCTAATAGAAAACTCACTTCAACCGCATGATTGTGCTTGTCCCAACTAATCTCATAATCAAAAGGAAAGTTCTTGTCCAACTCTTCCTCTAAAACATCTAAAAATCCGTATGTTGCCATTTTGTCCTCTTTCTATGCGACTCTTTAATCGCCCCGATTGCTCGGAAATATGCTAAAATAGATACTACCATCTTACCACATATACATCAGAAAATCCACGTTAGAAAGGACTGCTATGCCAGACAATCTCGCGCTTCGCATGCGCCCTAAAACCATAGACCAGGTCATCGGTCAGGAGCATCTGGTCGGACCTGGAAAAATCATCCGTCGCATGGTGGAAGCCAACCGTCTGTCTTCCATGATTCTCTACGGACCTCCGGGCATCGGCAAGACCAGTATTGCTTCAGCCATCGCTGGGACTACTAAGTATGCCTTTCGAACTTTCAATGCGACAGTTGATAGTAAAAAGCGACTGCAAGAAATTGCGGAAGAGGCTAAATTTTCAGGTGGACTTGTACTACTCCTTGACGAGATTCATAGACTAGATAAAACCAAGCAAGACTTCCTCTTGCCTCTCTTGGAAAGTGGACTGGTCATCATGATTGGCGCTACAACTGAAAATCCTTTCTTCTCTGTCACTCCTGCCATTCGCAGTCGCGTTCAAATTTTTGAGTTGGAACCTCTGTCTAACCAAGACGTCAAAGAGGCCCTGCAGATAGCTCTAAATAACCCTGAACGTGGTTTTGATTTTCCAGTAGAACTAGATGAGGATGCGCTGGACTTCATTGCCACCTCTACAAATGGAGACCTGCGTTCTGCCTTCAACTCACTGGACTTGGCTGTTCTCTCTACCCCCGAAAATGACAAGGGAATCCGCCATATAACTTTGGATATCATGGAAAATAGCCTGCAGCGGAGTTATATTACCATGGACAAAGATGGGGATGGACACTACGATGTACTCTCAGCCCTGCAAAAGTCCATCCGTGGCTCGGATGTTGATGCCAGTCTCCACTATGCTGCTCGCTTGATTGAGGCTGGTGATTTGCCAAGTCTCGCTCGTCGCTTGACCGTTATCGCCTATGAAGATATCGGTTTGGCCAACCCTGAAGCCCAGATTCATACCGTGACTGCTCTGGATGCTGCCCAGAAGATTGGGTTCCCAGAAGCCCGCATTCTCATTGCCAATGTCGTGATTGATTTGGCCCTTTCTCCAAAATCCAACTCAGCCTATGTAGCTATGGATAAGGCACTTGCTGACCTCAAAACATCAGGGCACTTGCCTATTCCGCGACACCTGCGTGATGGACACTACAGCGGAAGCAAGGAACTAGGGAATGCCCAAGACTATCTCTATCCACACAACTATCCTGGAAATTGGGTCAAGCAAGACTATCTACCAGAAAAAATTCGTAATCATCACTATTTCCAAGCAGAAGATACTGGTAAATATGAACGGGCTTTGGCTCAAAGAAAGGAAGCTATCGACCGTTTGCGAAAAATCTGAAATCCTTTTCAAAAAATTGCACTTTCCTCTTGATTTTTTTTGAAAAAGTGGTATTATATAAACATAGAAACGCTGTGGTGTACGACTTCACACTTAAGTGTTGACCGACTATTTTTTGTATTATTAGGGAAACAAAAGTCTTCTAACAGCATGTAGGCCGTCTCACACGGAAACAGCTTCAGTTAGAGCGAGTTGCCCACCTGCTTAATTGCGCGGGTTCAATACAAACCGTGAAGTTTCGGCACCAATACAGCTTTTTTCTTTGCCTCCTTAGCTCAGCTGGCAGAGCAGCGGACTCTTAATCCGTGGGTCACAGGTTCGATCCCTGTAGGGGGCATCTAAATACAACAGGAAAAAGCCTTGTAAATCAAGGCTTTTTTTGCTTGTCTATAACTGATTTACCCCATCATTTGTCCCACATTTTAAATCTATCTTTTCTTTTTGAATCAAATTACATCTTTACAAATAGTGTAAAGCCAGTTACTTTTGCTTTGATGCCATACAATATTTTCATGTAGAGAAGACAAATTTTATCTTCTCTTTTTATTTTCAAAATAATAAAAACTGATTTTCTTTTCATAAATCAGACTGAAACTTCCAAATTTTCCATTTAGTTTATTGATATTTCCTCTAAAAAGGTGTATAATATTTTTATTATCAAACTATACTATACTATATAGGGGGTATTGAAATGAAATTTTCTAATCGTTTATCGCTATTCCTTGCAGGAGTTGTTTTTGTCCTTTTAGGACTTTTCCTATTTACAAACCCAGTAGCTAATCTTGTTGCTTACAGCTGGTGGATTGCATTTGGTTTACTGGTTTCTTCTATAGCAGCTATTTTAGGCTATTTCTCTGTACCAAAAGAGCTTCGCTCACCAGCTCATCTTTTCCAAGGGATTGTTAATCTTCTCTTAGCTCTTTACCTCGTTGCCTATGGCTTTGTGACGCTGCCAGTTGTCATTCCAACTATTTTAGGAATTTGGTTAATTGTAGAAGCCATTATAGTTTTCTTTAAAGGCAATCGTCTGGGATTGATTTTCCCTATTATTGGCAACCATATCATGTGGATAGCGTTGCTTGCATTTTTACTAGGTCTAGTGATTTTGTTCAATCCAGTAGCTACAAGTGTCTTTGTCGTTTATGTCGTTGCCTTTGCATTTTTAATTGTTGGTTTCACCTATATCCTTGATGCCTTTCGTAAATAATCTAGCTGCCATTTTGGGCATATTAAAATAGCTGGGAAGTTACATTCTCAGCTTTTTCTGTTGCCTCCTTAGCTCAGTTGGTAGAGCAGTAGACTCTTAAGCTATGGGGCGCAGGTTCGAGCCCTGCAGGGGGCACATCTAAATCAACAGAAATAAGCCTTGAAACCAAGGCTTTTTTTAACGTCTAATAGCTTTTTGTAGAAAAGTATTTAAAAATAAAAGAGAAGAGAATCTCTCACTCTCTTCTCAGTATATCTTATTAAATTTAGTTTTTCTTAATCTAGCTGATTTTCCTTTGCAACGACAAATTCCTTAACCAATCGATAGATAACAGCAAATATCGGTGTAAAGAATATCATCCCAAGTAAGCCAAAGAGATTGCCTCCAATACTAGCAGCCGCAAGCGTGAAAATAGCTGGCAAACCAATAGATTGACCTACAACTCTAGGATAAATAAGGTTTCCTTCAATCAGCTGTATAACTTGATATAGAAGAAGAGAAAGTAAGGCTTGAGTAGGACTCACTGTGAAGATAAAAATCGCTCCCACAACACAAGCAATCATAGGCCCTACATAAGGAATGAACGATAGCACTCCTGCAAATATACCTGTCATTACCCCATAAGGTAGTCCAAACAGGCTGTAGCCAACCGCTATCATAACTCCTATGATGACTGCTTCAATCAGCTGACTCATCAAAAATTGGTCATAAGTCTCTAGTGCTACTTGTCCAATGTAAGTTAACTTTGTCACCACTTTCTCTGGAAATATAACTTTTAGAAGTCTACTCGTCATCGCTGCCAGATGTTCCTTACTGGATAAAAATAAAAAGGTAAATACTATAATCAGAAAGGCATTCATTATACTTGAAAAAATATTTCCTATATTACTAGTCAGACCGGATAAGAAGGTTATCAAAGCTTGACTAATAGAGCTAGACTGTCCCTGAATTCCTGATACGATAGTTGACAGCATGTCTTTGGTTACAAATTCCGAGCTGTCTAGCAATTTCCCAAGTTGAGTCAGGACTGTTGAAAGGACTGCTCCCAGCTGACTAATAGTCTGAGCAAGGGTTGGAAGCACCAAAACCAAAAGACAGATCACGATTAAGATAAGAGATAGGAAAACAAGCACCATAGCAATCGGACGGCGCAACCCTGCCTTTACCTTCATTTTAACTAGGAATTCTTCAATTTTTTTCATGGGAACATTGAGCACAAAAGCAATGACAGCACCATAAATCAAGGTAGAAGTTACTTCAAAGAGAGATACTGCCCCTGATATAAAGCTTGATGCATTCAGAATTACAAGAGTAACCAGCCCTATAAAAAGTATTAATGGGGTGTATTTTTTTACTAAATTCATAAATTCTCCTTAATAAACATGTTTAGATACGACTATACTATTTGGTTTTTCAAACTCTCGGTCAAGGTAAGCTTGGTAAGTTCCTGGTGCGATAAATCCTTTGGGTGAGAGGATATCGGTGCCAGCCTGACCGACTATGGTATCAGCCAAGAGCACACAGTTTGTAGATAAGACAAAGTAGGATTTAAACTTAGATTTGATAAATTTATAAAGTTCCCCATCTGTCTCATGTCTGATTTTATAAGCGTAGGTGTAGTCTTCCTTACCATCACCTGTCATGATTTTATCTGCACTTGGCTCCCATGGAATCGTCAGTTGTTTCAATTCAGCCAACTTTTTCTGAACTGCTTTTTCCATTTCAGGCGTCAAATCTATCCCATAACCAAAAAGCGTTTTTTGACTCTCACGTTTACATAGGTCAATGTACTTGTCACGATCACAGAAATATAAGACACCATCTCCTACCATGCCAAATAAGGTCTCAGAAGACGGATCATAGTTGCCATAAGAAATAACACGGCCTTGATAGCAGATATCCACATGACCAATTGCCGAAAACAGAGAGGTCTCAGCTGTATGAACAAAAATTTCAAGCTCCGCTGTCTTACCAGACTTCACCATTCCAAGATGGATATCCTCTCTCTCATCAGCATTTTCCTGCATGAATTTGTTGATTTTTGCTAAAGTTCTTGCAGGGATGAGAGCGGCTAGGACAATAGGTAAGCTCATTCTTACACGACGTTTGAGATGGTTTTTCCCAATTTCCTCCTCAAACAAGAAACCATCACGGATATTGGACACACCATAAAGGAAAAAATAAGCCCCTAATACAAAGAGTTGAAAGACAGAATTTCCTGTAGAGGACAAAAGACTAGTCCCACCAAGAAAAACTAGTACGAGTCCATCTAGTAAGAGACGAAAACGAGGTCGAATTTTGTTTTTGCGGTAGAGAACATAGGTGACAAGGTTAATACTAGCATGAAAAATCTGATAAACTCCAATCACAAGAGCCAGAACATAAATCGGTATATCAGTCGCAAGATTAGAACCTAGCAAATATCCCAGCACTAACAATTTAACCAGTGCAACTCCCAAGGTATCCGTTGACTGGCTTTTTTTGAAAACTCTTAATAGCAAATCTACGACCGTTGCTATCCAAGCTAAAAACAGAACCAGGCGAATAACTGTTACTGGCAACCAAGTCCCCGTGACCATCAAGATGAGACCTAGCAGAACAAACAAGAACCCCTGAGCAAGTAATTTCTTACCTGTCAGACCTAAAGATAGAATTTTCGCCATATAAAAACCTTTCAACAATAAAAATTAAACACTCCGATTAAACTGACTAGTAAATAGCCAACACTACAAACAGCCTGTGCCAGCAACATATGGTGACTAGAAATGACTGTAATAATGTCACCATCTTGTCTTATGCACTTCTAAAATTTGTTATATTGATTAGAAACCAGAGCTTATAAAAACTAGCTAAACTCGAGAGATAGACACAATTGCGACGAAAAAATGTATAACCAATTCAACTTGTTAAGGTAAGAAAGCATTATTTCCAATCTATTAATTATTCATCTATTACCTATTATGACACAATATTCCCTATAGTTCAACTTTTTACTTGTTTTTATATTACACGGACTAAAAAGTTTTCAACAGTTGATTGCATGTGTTTTAATAAGTTTTAACCTTTCTTGGTTAGATAAAAAAAGAACCATACAGTTTAGAATCTGTATGGTTTTTGCCCCACTTTTGTCCCATTTTTAAATCATGACATTGAAAATACCTAAAATCACTTATATTTCAATATTTTTAATTGCTCTCAATATGAAAGTCCTTTCCAAATCCCTGTAGGGGGCATCTAAATACAACAGGAAAAAGCCTTGATTTACTAGGCTTTTTTGTGTAGTCTTAGCACTAAAAAACGATAGAAAAAACACCCCTTCTGAACTGCACCCCAAAAGTTAGACAGAAAAAACCTAACTTTTGTGGCGCAGTTCATTCGCGTCACATGAAGTTATTTAAGCATCTCCTTTTTTTTTATTACCATTTTCTGTTATAATAAATTGTACTTCTAAAATAGAAAGGTCTTAAGATGACAACTCTTATTAAACATAAACGTGTAGAATTTTCAGAACTTTTTTATGACTTAGTTTTTGTTTTTGCAATTTCAAAAGTAACTACTTTAATTGACCATCTTCATAACGGTATTTTGACTTGGAATTCTTTCCTTGATTTTTTCATTGCTACTTTGGTTCTCATCGATTCCTGGATGATTCAAACCGATTATACCAATCGCTATGGAAAGAACTCTTTATTTAACATAGTAATCATGTTTATCAAAATGGGACTTTTACTCTTTATAGCCAATATGATTGGACCTGATTGGCAACAATATTTTCATTATCTCTGTTGGGCTATTGGTACATTAACCCTTACCTTATTTTTTCAATATTTGGTTGAATTTTTTAGAAAATCAACCGATGATGTTCATCGGGAAAGTATCAAAGGTTTTCTATGGATAACCGGTCTAGGAAGTTTAGGAGTCTACCTAGTAGCTCTTCTTCCTATTTACGTTGGAGTCTCTGTCTTATTTGCTAGTATTCTGCTAACATTTATTATGCCAATTATCTTGCTTAGTAAAGATAAGCATTACCAGGTAAATCTCCCCCATTTAATCGAGCGCATCTCCCTTCTTGTCATTATTATGTTTGGAGAGATGATTACGGAGCTAGCTAACTTCTTTACAATCGAGAATTTCTCGATTTATTCGGTTCTTTATTTCATTATTATGATTTCTCTGTTCTTGTTTTATTTTGGTCAATTCGACCATGCTATTGATGAAGAATCTAATCAAAAGGGACTATTTCTAATTTACAGTCACTATCCTATTTTCATTGGACTTATGATGATGACTGTATCGATGAGTTTTCTTCAGAATCCTGAAGCTAATCGTCTCTTTGCAACCAGCTTCTTTTATATCGGAATTGGCCTCTTCCAAGCTGCTGTCCTAGCAAATGGGCCCTATAACAAACACTATCTTCGCTATTCGAAAAGTTACTACTGTGTCCAAGCTACACTCTATCTGGCTGCCTTGATTCTCTCTTTAATCTTTGCTTCTAATCCTATAATAGTAGTAAGTATTACAACCATTTTAGCTCTAGCTATAGCTATTCATTCTATTTATTTTTATATGACACAGAATAAAAAATATTCCAAATCTAACTGGGAGTTATTTTAATGAGTTTATAAGATTAAAAAAGCTTTGGGAACCAAGGCTTTTTGCTTTCTATCTAAACTTTTTCATAACGTATTTTCGTACAGGTGCTTCAACCATTTGAACGATTTCAAATCCTTCTTTTTGATAAAGGTGCTGGGCTGCTTGATTTGCTTCGAGGACATTTAAAGAAATACTACCTATGTCTCCATTTTCAAAGACCAAACTAACAAATTTCCTTAAAGCCTGCCTACCTAAGCCTTGTCCCTGTTTCTGGGGATTGATAAAAAAGCGTCCAATATGAAGATTGCTGTCTTCTTGCCTGATTTTCTGGATAAGCCCGACAAACTCTTGTCCAGCAAAGATTGAAAAGATTCCTTCCAAATCTTGCAAGACTTGAATTGTCAAGGGAAAAGGAATCATTGTTCCCATCCATTGTTCTTGAAAGGATTTGCCTAGGGAGTTGGACCATTGGCATACGAGCTGAGCATTTTCTGTGCTCACATTTTCTTCAAAACGAATTATCATCTTTGCCTCACCATCTTATCTATGTTTCTCCATTATACTACTTCTCCTATTTTTTACGAATAGATAAGTATGATTGATATTTATTTTTTTCTTGTCGGGAGTATTCTCGCTTCCTTTCTTGGTTTGGTCATTGACCGTTTTCCAGAGCAATCCATTATCCAACCTGCTAGTCACTGCGATTCCTGTCAGACTCGCTTGCGCCCCTTAGATTTGATTCCGATTCTCTCGCAGGTGCTCAATCGCTTTCGCTGTCGCTACTGCAAGGCTACATATCCTGTCTGGTATGCCCTCTTTGAACTAGGCTTAGGGCTCCTCTTTCTATCTTGGTATTGGGGCTTTCTTTCCTTGGGGCAAGTCGTCCTAATCACCGCTGGTTTGACCTTGGGCATCTACGACTTTCGCCATCAGGAATATCCCTTACTAGTCTGGATGACTTTCCACCTAATCCTAATGGCCGGATCTGGCTGGAATCTAGTCATGGTCTTCTTCCTTGTCCTTGGAATGTTAGCTCATTTTATTGATATTCGCATGGGCGCAGGGGATTTTCTCTTTTTAGCTTCCTGCTCTCTCGTCTTTATCGTAACGGAGTTACTGATCTTGATTCAGTTTGCTTCTGCGACAGGGATTCTAGCCTTTCTCCTACAAAAGAAAAAGGAAAGACTTCCTTTCGTGCCTTTCCTCTTACTCGCTACTTGTGTGATTATTTTTGGTAAGCTACTGCTTGTTTGATAAAGTCCTGAATCTGCTCTCCTTGGTGGAGAGCTTTTACGATTTTTGAACCGACGATAACGCCATCTGACACTGCATTGAAGCGTTCTACATCGGCTTGACTAGATACGCCAAAACCTGTCAAGACTGGGATATCGGCCACTTGATGCAATTGTGCCAAGTGCTTGTCCAAGTCTGCGCGGTAATTGCCAGATTTCCCTGTCACCCCATTGATGGCAACCGCATAGACAAATCCTTCTGCCCCTTTAATTAATTCTTTCTGGCGCTCAATCCCTGTGGTCAAGCTTACTAAAGGAATCAAAGCAATGTCTGTATCTGCTAAAAAGGGCTCCACAAAGTTGGCATGCTCATGAGGCAGGTCTGGAATAATCAAGCCCTTAACCGCTGTATCTGCCAAATCTTTGACAAAGTTCTCAACACCGTACTGAAAGAGGGGATTGAAGTAGGTCATAATGACCAGCGGAACCTCTGTTTCAATGGTTTTCAAGGTTTCAACCAAAGCCTGGGTAGAGGTCCCGTGGGCTAAACTGCGCAAGCCAGCTTCTTCGATAACAGGTCCATCTGCAACAGGGTCTGAAAAGGGAATGCCCACTTCAATTGCAGAGACACCCAAATCTTCTAAAAAGTGAATTGTTTCAGCAAGACCGTCCAAACCTTTCTCATGGTCTCCAGCCATGATATAGGGAACGAAAATTCCTTTTCCAGTTGCTTTTATAGCATTCAATTTTTCTGTTAGTGTCTTAGGCATGAGCTTCTCCCTCCTTTGCTGCATCTGCTTCCAAGCGGTCCTTGACTTGAACCACATCCTTGTCCCCACGACCTGATAGGCAGACAATCATAGACTTTTCTGGTCCAAGTTCTTTGGCCAATTTCACCGCAAAGGCGATAGCATGGCTAGATTCCAAGGCTGGGATAATCCCTTCCACACGAGACAAGAGTTGGAATCCTTCCAAGGCCTCTTCGTCTGTCACAGGAACATAGCTGGCACGTTTGATATCGTGGTAGTGAGAATGCTCTGGACCGATACCAGGATAGTCCAAACCTGCTGAGATCGAGAAGGCTTCAAGAATTTGACCATGGGCATCTTGGAGCACATCCATGAGGGAACCGTGAAGGACACCCGGACGACCCTTGGTCAAGGTAGCTGCGTGGTGCTCTGTGTCTACACCAAGTCCTGCTGCTTCAGCTCCATACATAGCTACTGACTCATCTTCTACAAATGGATGGAAGAGACCGATAGCGTTAGAACCACCACCAACACAGGCCACTAGGGCATCTGGCAGATCTTGACCTGTCAAGTCACGGTACTGTTGTTTAGCTTCTCGACCGATGACACTTTGGAAGTCACGAACGATTTCTGGGAAGGGATGAGGCCCCAAGGCGGAACCAAGGATATAGTGGGTATCATCGATATTAGCTACCCATGAACGAAGGGCTGCATTGACCGCATCCTTGAGCACCCGCGAACCGTCTGTCACTGCCTCAACCTTGGCTCCCAAAAGCTCCATACGGAAGACATTGAGCGCTTGGCGTTTGACATCTTCCTCACCCATGTAGATAGTACATTCCATGTTAAAGAGGGCTGCAGCAGTTGCAGTTGCCACACCGTGCTGACCGGCACCTGTTTCAGCGATAATTTTCTTTTTACCCATGCGTTTAGCCAGAAGAACTTGTCCCAAGGCATTGTTAATCTTGTGGGCACCTGTATGGTTAAGGTCTTCACGTTTTAGATAAATCTTGGCTCCGCCAATATGCTGGGTCAAGTTTTTTGCGTAGTAAAGAGGAGTTTCACGCCCCACATACTGGCGCAAGAGTTGGTTTAATTCCTCTTGGAAACTTGGGTCTGCCTGACTTTCACGGTAGGCTTTCTCCAACTCCAAAACTGCTGTCATCAATGTCTCTGGGACGAAACGTCCGCCGAATTTCCCGTAAAATCCATCTTTATTTGGTTCTTGATATGCCATTCTTTACCCTCTCTATAAATCTTCTAATCTTTTCATGATCTTTTTGTCCATCTGTCTCCACTCCGCTCGATACATCTACTGCATAGGGAGTAAAGTGTTGAATTGCTTTTACTACATTGTCTTCCTTAAGCCCACCTGCGATAAAGAAAGGCTGAGTTAGTCCAATCGTATCCAGTTGAGCCCAGTCAAAGGTCTGGCCACTCCCAGCCACAGGGGCATCAAAGAGTAGATAGTCTGCCTGAGAATCGGGTACATGACCATCTCCATCCACTTGCACAGCCTGAATGCTGGCACAAGGCAAATTATCAAATAAATCATCTGCCACCTGATTGTGAACTTGAACCAAGTCCAAACCAACTTTTTCAATCGCTTCTAGCAGTTCTGCCCGACTTGGTGAAACAAATACACCAACCTTTTTGACATCTGCAGGAATAAGCTTTGCCAGCTCAGCAGCCTGATCCAAAGTCACCTGTCTTTTACTAGGTGCAAAGACAAAACCGATATAGTCTGCTCCTGCTGATACGGCTGTTTCCACCGCTTCTTTGGTCGATAGTCCACAAATCTTAACCTTTGTCAATCTGCAACTCCTTGATTCTCTGGGCTACATCTTCTGCCTGCATGAGAGCTGTCCCTACCAAAATTCCGTTAAAGTATGGCGCTACTCGTTCCGCATCCTGCCCTGTGAAAATAGCAGATTCAGAAATGTAATAGCGTCCTTCCTTAAAGTGCTGGGACAAGTCTACACTGGTCTGCAAGTCAACTTCAAAGGTAGTCAAATTGCGGTTATTGACACCGATAATCTGGGCACCAAGTCTGTGAGCCACTTCTAGTTCAGCTAGATTGTGTGTTTCCACCAAGACTTCCAGACCAAGCTCTGTCGCGTAGTTGTAAAGTTCCTTGAGACGTTCTTCGGACAAGGCTGCCACAATGAGCAGGATGACTGTTGCACCTGCATTGCGAGCGCGGATGATTTGCTTTTCATCGA
The DNA here is from genome assembly GCF_003942775.1 of Streptococcus mitis. Taxonomy (GTDB): domain Bacteria; phylum Bacillota; class Bacilli; order Lactobacillales; family Streptococcaceae; genus Streptococcus; species Streptococcus mitis_CN. The sequence goes on from NZ_RJNX01000001.1 coordinate 419,326, forward strand.
TAATAAAGTCCTTGTTGAGCGTCGGAATCTGCACCTGACTGGAAATCTCCCTCAGATAATCCAAATGCCCTTTAAAGAAAACTTCATCTGTCAGAACAGAAATCATCACTGCTCCGTTCACTTCATAAGTATGGGCCTGTTGCACAATATCCACATCGAGATTGATATCTCCCAAACTAGGGCTAGCCTTCTTGACCTCAGCGATTACCTGCAAGCGGGCCTGATGATTCTTCAAAAATTCTGCCAAGCGATAGGTCTGGCGCAGGGGCTGGATTTCCTCCAGCTCCATCTGCTCAACCTCACGCGCCTTCTGCTCCAAAATTCGTGCTAAAAATTCCTGACTCATTTTTGGTACTCCTGTAACAGTCTGAGTTTTTCAAGGGCTTTGCCACTAGCAATGACTTGGCGGGCCAAGGAAACTCCATCCTTGATACTATCTACCTTACCATTAGCATAGAAACCAAGACCTGCATTTAAAACTGTAGTTTCCAAGAATGGACTTGGTTCATTTTTAAGAACGCTGAGCAAAATTTCTGCATTTTCCTGAGCGTTGCCTCCACGAATATCTTCGATAGCGTAGCGTTCCATCCCCAAATCCTCTGGAGTAAAGCTTGACAAGCTGATTTCGCCATTCTCAAGAAGTGCAATCTTGGTTGTTCCATTCAAACCAGCTTCATCCAATCCTTCTGGTCCAGCAACCACAATAGCACGTTTGCGACCCATATTTTTCAAAACCTGAGCTGTACTTTCTAGAAGTTCTGGACGACTAATACCAAGAAGCTGTGTTTCCAAAGCCATTGGGTGAATCAGGGGACCAGTCAAGTTCATAATCGTTGGAATTCCCAATTCCAAACGAGCTGGCATGATATATTTCATGGCTGGGTGCATATTTTTAGCGAAGAGAAAGACGATTCCAGTTTTATCAAAGACCTTGCCTAGTTCAGCTGGTTTGAGGTCTAGGTTGATACCCAAGGCTTCCAGGACATCTGCAGAACCAGATTTAGAAGAAATTGAGCGATTACCGTGCTTTGCCATGTGAACACCACCACCAGCCAAGACAAAGGCTGCAGTTGTCGAAATGTTAAAGCTAAAAGACTTGTCTCCACCTGTACCACAGTTGTCCATGGCATCATGAATCTCAGTTGGAATATGTTGGGCATGCCCTCTCATGACTTGGGCAATGGCTGTGCGTTCTTCAGGTGTTTCCCCCTTCATCTTAAGAGCCAAAAGGAGAGAAGCAATTTGCGCTTCCGTTACACGCCCAGTTACGATACGCTCAATGACATCCGTCATTTCCACACCTGATAAATTTTCAAATTTTGCTAGTTTTTCAATAATCTCTTTCATCCTAGTTTCCTCACTTTACAACCTTCTCGATAAAATTCCGAATAGAAGACAAGCCATCTGGCGTTCCGATACTCTCTGGATGGTACTGAAAGCCATAAATCGGTAGGTTTTTGTGTTGAATCCCCATGATGGCTTGGTCATCAGTAGAACGAGCTGTCACTTCAAATTCTTCTGGCATTTCTTCAATCAAAATACTGTGATAACGCATGACCGCACGGCCATCCTCGATACCTTGATACAAAACAGATGGCGCTTCAAAGCTGATATTGCTCTGTTTCCCATGCATGACTTTTGGAGCCAAACCTAACTTACCACCAAAGACTTCTGCAATGGCTTGGTGACCCAAACAAATCCCAAGAATCGGCTTCTTGCCAGCAAAGTCACGAATCATATCTTCCATCTTTCCAGCATCAACTGGCCAACCAGGACCAGGAGAAAAGACCAGACCATCTGCTTTTTCAGCTTCTTCATACAGCTTGGGATCATCATTTCTCAAGACCTGTACCTCTGCAAAATTCCCAATGTATTGGGCCAAGTTATAGGTAAAAGAATCATAGTTGTCAATCAATAAAATCATGGTCTTAGTTCTCCAATTCTAGTCATAGATTTAGCTTTGTTAATGGTTTCTTGGTATTCGTTTTGGGCGATGGAGTCGTAGACAATCCCTGCCCCAGCCTGCACATAAGCTGTTTGATTTTTGAGAATCATGGTTCGGATGGCAATGGCGAAATCCATATCACCCGTCGCAGACAAGTAGCCGATTGCTCCTGCGTATACGCCCCGTTTTTCTGTTTCCAGTTCATAGATGCGTCTCATCGCTCGAATCTTTGGTGCTCCTGAAACTGTTCCAGCAGGAAGTGTTGCTTTCAAGGCATCCATGGCAGTGAGTTCTGGAAGCAAACGCCCCTTGACCACACTGGTCAAATGCATAACATAGCGGAAGAGCTCCACTTCCATATACTTGGTGACTTGGACACTGGCCGTTTCAGAGATGCGACCAATATCATTACGACCCAAGTCTACTAACATTCGATGCTCTGCTGTTTCCTTCTCATCCGAAAGCAGGTCTGTCGCCAAAGCCTTGTCTTCTTCATCCGTAGCGCCTCTTGGTCGTGTCCCTGCAATCGGATTGGTTGTCACGATGCCATTTTTAACTGAAACTAAACTTTCTGGACTGGCACCGATGATTTGATAATCACCAAAATCATAGAAATAAAGGTAATTAGAAGGATTAGTCACGCGGAGATTTCTGTAGAAGTCAAATGGATTTCCAGTAACTTCTGCTGAGAAGCGCTGACTGAGTACACATTGGAACATATCGCCATTACGAATCAAGTCACGAGCTGTTTCCACCATTTCCTCAAACTTCTGAGGAGCGATATGCGGTTTGAAGTCCAGTGGAGATAGATCCAAGTCTTCAAATTCATTTGGAGCAGGAATGCGTAATTCCTCAAGTACTTGGTTCAAGGCTTTTTCCAAGTCTTCTTGACTACGCTCACTATAGAGAGCATCCTCTATGACATGGATTTTTTCCTTCTTGTGGTCAAAGACCATGTAACTCTCATAGACGAAGAAATGCATATCTGGCGTTCCAATAGTATCTTCAGGAATTTGACCAATTTCTTCATAAAGCGAAATCATATCGTAACCCACAAAACCAATGGCTCCACCACCAAAAGGTAGGTCTGAATGGTGCTGGCTCTTATGAGTCACTTCATAAAGGAAATCCAAGGGATCCCGATCAATCACTTGACCATTTTGATAGAGAACTCCATTTTCAAACTTAATCTCAAAAACTGGATTATAAGCTAAGATAGAAAAACGAGCGGTTTCCTTGTCTCTCGGAATACTTTCTAAAATAACCTTGTGTTGCCCCATTAGACGCATATAAGCCAAGATTGGTGATAAGACATCTCCATGAATGATTCGTTCCATTGTAATTTCCCTTTCAGTTCTACTTCTAGTCCGTGGCGACTGTATGAAAAATCCCCACGCAAAACAACTTGCGTGAGGACGAAATTCGCGGTGCCACCTCAATTATAGGATTTCTCCTATCTCTCATTCCTGTCTCAGATATCTCATGTAACAGGCTGTGCGATAAAGGGCACTCCCTTGAGAATTATGTTTTCTTCTCTTGTTTCAGATGGACCCAACCTTACAACTTTCTCTGCTTGTTTTCAGCAACCACAAGCTCTCTGTGAGAGAAAGGACTGTAATTTTTCCATCTTTTATTTTTTAGCTTCTAGGTAGTCCGCAATTGCAGCTACATCCTTGTCTCCACGACCAGAGACATTGATGATGATAATGTCGTCTTTACTTAGTTTCGGTGCACGTTTAACTGCTTCTGCGATAGCGTGCGAACTTTCAATCGCTGGGATAATTCCTTCAGTCTTGCTGAGAAGGAGGAGAGCCTGAACAGCTTCTTCATCCGTTGCTGCAACATACTCCACGCGACCTGAATCTTTGAAGTAGGCGTGCTCTGGGCCAACACCTGGATAGTCCAGTCCAGCTGAGATAGAGTAAACTGGAGCTAGCTCTCCATCTTCCTTAAAGACTGCATAGGTCTTCATGCCATCAACAATTCCGATACTACCTTTTGTCATAGTAGCTGCGTGCTTGTCTGTATCAAGCCCGTGCCCAGCAGCTTCTACCCCAACCAATTTAACTTCTTCATCAGCCACATACTGAGAAAAAGCACCAATAGCATTAGAACCACCACCTACACAGGCAATAACGTAGTCTGGTAAACGACCTTCTTTTTCTAAGATTTGACAGCGAGATTCTTCACTGATGACCTTTTGGAACTCATGAACAATGGTAGGATAAGGGTGAGGCCCTACAGCAGATCCCAGAACATAGAAGGCTTCCAAATCATTCATCCATGCTCCAAAGGCTGCATCAACCGCATCCTTAAGAGTTCGTGTTCCCGTTTCAACTGCGTGAACAGTTGCTCCCATCATCTCCATACGGAAAACATTGAGACGTTGACGTTCCACATCCTCTGCCCCCATGTAGACATCACAGGCCATACCAAACTTGGCTGCAGCTGCCGCCGTCGCAACCCCGTGCTGACCAGCTCCTGTTTCTGCGATTACTCGTTTTTTGCCCATACGTTTGGCCAAAAGAATCTGTCCTAAAACGTTGTTTAGCTTGTGAGAACCAAGGTGGTTAAGGTCTTCACGTTTGAGATAAATCTTAGCGCCACCTAAGTGGTCTGTCAAACTTTCCGCAAAATAGAGCGGTGTTTCGCGACCTGAATAGTCCTTTAAGTAATGGCGAAATTCTGCCAAAAACTCTGGATCATCCTTGTACTTGTCAAATGTCACTTCCAACTCATCCAACAAAGCCTGAATCGGCTCCGGTACGAAACTACCACCAAATTGTCCAAAATAACCTTTAGTTGTCATAAAATTTCCTCTTTCTGTATTGGTTGCAAGATATGAAAAAAGCCCACACACAGAATATACTTCCATGTGAGGGCGTTGGTAACGCGGTGCCACCTCAATTATAAAGGGACTATCCCTTTACATCTCTGCCTTGTCTAACAACAAGTTGCACTGTAAGGTGTGCGCACCGAATTTTCATTGTTTCAAATTCATTTTTAAAATCAGCCCACTTTCACTACTTTCAACCACCTGTTCACAATCACCACAGGCTCCCTGAAGATCAAAAATAGTTACTTTTCTGATTTGTTGAACTTATTTTAATACTTTGTTTTTTCTTTGTCAAGACTTTTTTACGATTTTTTGAAAGATGTGTGATTCGAATGTGATAATGTCTTTAGTAAATCGAACGTGAAAATGTCCCACTTGTTGGAAATTGGATCCAACTCAATAGAAACTGAATAGATGCTAAACAGAACTTACTTTAGAACACTCCATCTTTTCCATTAGGATTTTCAAGAATTAAACAATACTAGAAACTCTGTCTCCTAACAAGTTTAGTAGAAACTTCAACAGATGTGACACTTTCCCCCTTTATAATTGCTAATACCCCTTCAATCATTTCTTGAGCTAATTTAACATAATTAGGAGAAATTGTAGATAAAGCTGGAGTGTAATATTGAGAAATTGGAATATTGTCAAATCCGATTATTGAAATATCATCAGGAATAGTAATTTCCTTCTCATAGCAAGCACGAATCAATCCCTGTACTTTCTCATCCCCGGATACAAAAACCAAATCAGGATAATTTTGATTAGATAGATGTCTTGTAGCATATGAATAAACCGAATCTATTGTAGTTAGACCATATACAACTTTCAAATCCATTTCATAGTTTTTATCATTTAAAAAAGCACGAACCCCTCTCTCTCGATCCATATTAACAAGGGATTCTCCTCCCATAAGTAACCACATACTATTAATGTTTTCTTTTGATACTAATTTCATCATGTCATAAGTGGCCTGAAAATTGTTGTTAGAAACATACACAACATTAGGTGTTCTAGATTCTCCAAAAACTATGAATGGAATTTTATTCTTTTGTAAGTAATTAATCCGAATATCTTCTTTACTTTCATAAAATACTATTACACCATCTATCAAACTTCCTGTACTCGAGATTATTGAATTACTAATTGTATCCTCTTCACTAAAATATTCAACAATAGCGTTAACACCATACTCTTTACAAGTTTGTAAAACTTTATCTAATAAAGTTTGGAACCAAATTAAAGGAAAAGAGTCGATTTTTTTTACAGAAATCAATATATTTATAGCTTCTTTTTTAGTTAAATTTCTTGCATATGCATTTGGAATATACGACAATTCTTCTATAACTTTTTGAATCGCTTGATAAGTTTCTTCTTTAACATTTACTCCACCATTAATAACTCGTGAAACTGTTTTTGGAGAAAAACCTGATAAACGTGCAATATCATAAATAGTTACCTTTTTCCCATTTATATTTTTCATTTCAGTCCTCCATTACGAACATTCTAATATTACTATACAATATTTAATTTTTTTTAACAAGAGAATTTAGTAAATTATTTAAGATCCACAAATTCACAAAATTGATTTTACAAATATTCTTCCCCTTCAAAAAAGTTTAAATTGCATTTCACACCTTTATTTTTAAGAATGTTTCCAACTTCACGACAAATAAATTCATATGAGAAAAAACTACCATAAAATTGTAGATTAACTTTTTCAGTAAAAATTGTAGGATTTATAAAAATATATAAAAGCCTGTCAATGTAACATTCTAACATAGACTTAATTTTTTCTTTAAAAATAACATTTGTTATCAACTCATTTGGAGGTAAATGAAAGGGAAACACCATTTCACAAATATCATAAAAAGAAATAAATTTGTATACTTGTATCAAACAATTATTATCAAAATATTCTATTTTACCTAAATCAAAATTGATTTTATAATCTTTCATAAAAACCTCAGAGCAAAAATCTACTCAAAAATTAGATGATTAAAACATCTAAAAAACAAAAGGACAAAAACATCTGTCCCTTTGTTTACTAAATTTCAGCTAATTTCTTCGACATAAATAACACCTACAATATTAGCAATTTCTTCCATCAAACGAAGATGTTCAAATCTTCCTGATAGTTCTAGAGTAATAAATGATGCTATTTTTTTTTCTGGAACATCAAAATATTCAATTCTTTCTGAATTAACATCTCCAAATGCAGTTCTAGAATCAGTCATTCTAATGCCATTCTCAGCACAGTATACTAGTACCCGATTATATGCCTCTGTAGATCTAACAACGATATACAATTCTATTATCTTTGAACGACTTTGAAGATATTTTTTTAAAGGTTGGAACATAGTTATAACACTCCAAACAGACACTGCTCCTAGTACGGCTCCTTCATAAAAACCAACACCTATAGCTAGACCGATTCCAGCTGAAGCCCATATTCCGGCTGCAGTTGTTAAACCAGTTATTTTCTTTTTATCTGTAATAAGTATTGTTCCAGCCCCAAGAAAACCAACACCTGATATAACTTGCGCACCTAAGCGTGTAGGATCTCCTGTACCAAATTTATAAGATACATACTCATTAGTCATCATAATTAAACATGCAGCCAGACAAACAATACTATGTGTACGAATACCTGCTGGTTGAGATTTACTTCCTCTCTCTAAACCAATTACACCACCAATTACTAATGAAAGTACAATTCTTAATACAATTTCGATATATGATAGTCCTAAGCTTGTTGCATTCATTATTATTTCCTTTTTCTACTAGCTGGTCTCTGAGTAAAGTATAATACAGAACCAGAAATTATCATTAATACAATAGTATAAACGAATACAAGTGCTTGAGCATTTGAAGTTGCTGTTTCATCACCTGCTGAACGAATAGTTATACCCAGCGGTTGAGCTAATGGATGGTAAAGAAATACAGATAAGTCGAAGTCAGTTAATAAAGAGTTAAAGTTTAAAGCAATAACAGAGAGAACAACCGGTAAAATAAATGGAATGATAACCTTCATCATAGTATAAAAAGGTGAAGCACCCATACTTCTCGCTGCGTCTTCCATCTCATCATCAACACTAAATAAAATAGCACGTACCATTCTATAAGAAAATGGGATTTTTACAACTATATATGCAATAAGTAGAATTACCAAACTACCTACCAAAATCTGATTCAAGACAAGAAATTGTGGCTGATTAAAAGTAAATAATAAACTTACTGCTAAAAGTGTACTTGGTAGTAACCAAGGAAGTAGAGCACCATATTCAAATAAGAAATCAAAGCGAGCTTTATGTTTTCTGACAACTCGAGCAAATACAACTGCGAGAATTGTTGCTGTTGTCGCAGCGATAATAGAATAAATAAAGCTGACCAAGAATGGAGAGAATGCCGCACTATTACTAAAGAATAAGCGATAATTTTCTAAAGTAAAGTTTGATAATGTTAAGTTACCTGTTTGAATTGCAACTGGATCTGTAAATGAGTATAATACTATAAAAATTAGTGGAAGCATGAAAACTGTGAACAATCCATATGCTACAATGTGGGCAATGATATTCCAAGGCTTAGATGCAATTTTTTGTTTTTTAAGAGGCGCTTTAGTCTTAGAGATAGAAATATAATTTCCACCTTTTTCTATCTTATTCATGATAGTAAGCAAAATTGTAGTTGCAATACCTAAAATAATTGCAAGTAAGGCAGCTAAATCACGAGAATTCCCCATCCCTGCAAATGTAATAATCATTGGATTTATAGTTTGAAATCCTTTACCACCAACAATCATGGGTGCTGCTACTGCAGATAAACCACTAAGAAAAACCATAATAGTAAGTGCAAATAGAGTTGGAATTAAGGTTGGTAACACTACTTTTCGGAAAACAGTAAATGGTTTTGCTCCCATATTTCGTGCAGCCTCAATAGTGTGATAGTCAACGCTTCGAATTGTATTTGTTAAAAACAATGTATGATTAGCAGTTCCTGAAAATGTCATAATGAATAAGACTGCACCATACCCAATAAACCAGTTAGGGTCTAAAGAAGGGATAACATTTTGTAAAAATTTTGTTATCAATCCATAAGGACCATAGACAAATTTATATCCAGTCGCTAAAACCACTCCTCCATAAATTAAAGAGGTCATATAGCCTAATTTTAAAATTTTAGCACCTTTAATATCAAAGTACTCTGTAAATAGAACACAAAGAATACCTACGACATTAACTGTAATAATGAGTGAAAATGCTAACTTAAAACTGTTCATAATACTCTGAAGTGCCCTCTCAGATTTTAGAACACGATGTACAGCTTCAAGGGAAAATTCTCCTCCTTTTACAAATACATTCACTACTAGATCAAAGTTTGGATAAATAATAAATGTTACTAGGAACCAGATTAACCCTAAACGAATAAGCCAATCTTTTAAATTTAATTTATGACGCATACTGCACCTCCTTAAAATTGCAGAACGTCTGATGGTGTGATAAATAAGTCCACACTTTCTCCGACAGATCTAATAGCAGCCTGACTATCAATACTTGTTACATTAAGAATCTGACTTTCAGAAACTTTTATTGTATAGTGAATTGTAACTCCAGAAAACTCAACATCAATAATTGTCCCTTTTAGAATGAAATCTTGTTCAGTTTCACGATTGAATCGAACTTTCTCTAATCGAATGTATCCTTTTTTATCTTCTAAGAAAACGCTTGCATTTTTCAGTAATACTTCGTGGACTGTTTCATCGGTCAAAACATTAATATCGCCAATAAAATCACATACAAATTCAGTTTGAGAATTATGATAAATCTCTACAGGTGTACCGACCTGTTCGATGTATCCATTGTTAAAGACTGCAATTCTATCAGATAAAGTTAAGGCTTCCTCTTGGTCATGAGTAACGTATAAAGTAGTAATACCTAACTCTTTTTGAAGTCTTTTCAACTCTTTTCTCAAATCTACACGTAATTTTGCGTCAAGGTTCGACAATGGTTCATCTAGACAAAGAATTTTAGGTTCAAGAACCAGAGCACGAGCCAATGCTACCCTTTGTTGTTGACCCCCAGATAATTCTGATACATTACGCTGTAACTGTTGATCAGAGATCTTAATTTTTGCTGCTACTGCTGATACTTTAGCTTTAATAACATCTGGAGCTACCTTCTTAACTTTTAAACCAAATGCAATATTATCAAAAACAGTCATAGTTGGAAATAGCGCATAAGATTGAAATACAATACCAATTCCACGCTTTTCAGGTTCCAAATGAGTGACATCTGTTCCATTAACTTCAATACTTCCTGATGATGGATCTAGAAAACCTACCAATGCTCTCAAAGTAGTTGATTTACCACATCCTGAAGGCCCAAGAAATGTAAAAAATTCCCCTTCATGTATATCTAAATTCAGATTATCAATTGCAACAAAATCACCATATTTAATTTGAATATTATCAAATTTAATCATCTCACTAACTCCCTCTATTACTAAACCAAAAGCCTCTCTTTATTTCTTCCATAAATTTAGAAATAATAGAGAGACTTGGACATAAAAATTAACTCTTATTTCTTATTGTACGTATTCTAATTCAGCTTTTTCTACCCATTCATCCAAATGCTTTCCAACAGCTTCCCAGTCAATATTTTGTGGTTTCACTTGATCAACAAATTTCTTAGTATCTTCTGGTAGATCTTTGAGGGCATCTTTATTTGCAGGAATAGATCCAAAGTTCTTACTATATTCTACTTGAATTTCTGATTGACCAAACCAATCAATAAATTCTTTAGCTAACGCTTGTTTTTTACTAGTGCTTAAAACCATAGTTTGTTCAGTTACAAATGGTACACCGATCTCAGGAGTCATAACTTTGAAAACAACATTTTGTTCTTTTTGTCCAACTAATGCACCAGAACCCCACATCATTCCATATTGTATTGGATCTTCTTTGTCTAACATCTTAACAATTGAACTTTCTCCCTTTTGAAGAGTGTATGCATTTTTCAAATATTCTTTTGCTACTTCCCAACCTTTTTCGGAAACACCTAATTCACCTTTATCATCAAGGTATCGAACTAAGATACTTGCTAGAATTGCCCGTCCTGTACCACCTTGAAGACCAGAAATTGAATATTTACCTTTATACTTACTACCTAATTCTGTCCAATCTTTAGGCATTTCTTTTACATCAGGCGCCCCAATTAAAACTAATGGTTGAACAATCACAGGATTATAATAATTATCTTTATCTGATAAAGATTGATCAATTTTATCTAACCATTTAGGCTTGTACTGTACTAGTAATTTTTGATCTCTAATTTTATTTGAATCAACAGCACCAATTCCAAATACCATATCTGCAACTGCATTATTCTTCTCAGCAATAACACGGTCTGCTAATTGAGCGCCAGGGATATCAACCATTTTGATATTAAAACCAGCTTCTTTTGCTTTAGCAGTTAGCCAATCACCACGACCATTTGAGACTGAGTTCGAATAGATTACTAATTCTTGACTTTTATCAGCTTTTTCTTCAGATGAAGAAGCAGTCGTAGAATTTGAACCTCCAGAGCAAGCAGCAAGTGTAGTAAGAGCAACTCCCGTTGCAAGTACAGTAGACCAAACTTTCATTTTTTTCATGATAAGTTCTCCTTTTTTATTATTTTATTTAAATTTTTCGTGATATGGAACAAATTGTCTCATATCTTCAAATACAGTATAGTCAATACGATTTACAGTAATAGTTGGAATCTTCTCTAATAAAATTTCAGTTAATTCTGCTCTGACTTTAGTAAACTCTTCTTCCTCCTCTTCGGTTAAAGGAATTCGAAGATACCCAATTGAAATATGGAATTGATATCTATCATGATTAGGGAAACGAACACCTGCTTTTTCTGAGACATAAGTACGAATTTCTTCTAATCTCTTTGCAGAAGCTTCATCTGCAGGTTCAACTAATATGTTTTGTTTTCCCATTTCAGTTACACGCATATGAATTTCTTCATCCAACAATGGAAAAATTTCAAGTTGTTTAGCAAAGTAATCATGTATTTCCTGTAAAGGTGTATCTAGAGGAAGATTACTGCTCCAAAACTCCGTTTCACGATTTTCATGGCACAACAATTCAATTACAGTCATGTGAATAGAATTCCTTGGAGTTAAAGTAAACTTATCGATAAATGGTAATTCTCTATAACGTGATTGAATAATATCAACAACTTCCATCAAATCTTGTTTAGTATAAAGATTTGCTACAACTGTATTCCCAGGGAAATGATTAAATTCCCCATTCTCTTTGAACTTAATTTTTGTTAAGTTTTTCATATAAAGACCTTCTTTTTTATATTTGACATCGGTGTCATTATGTTTACATTATACAATGAAACCGTTTCCTTTGTCAAGCGCTTTCAAAAAATTTTTTTAAAAAATTTATCTTTCATTAAATATGAATTTCATTAAAAGGTTAAGTAATTTTTCCAAAATACAGCACTCATATAGACAGTATCATCAATTATAGCCATTGGGATTTTTTGATTGCCAATTCCATGTATCTCTACACATGTCTTCAATCGATTTTGTTGTCCTCCAATTTAATTCCTTATATGCTTTGTCTGCATTTGCATAACAAGTTGCAACGTCTCCTGAACGTCTTGGAACTATTTTATAAGGAATAGGGACCTTATTAACACTTTCAAATGTATTTACAAGTTGTAATACACTAGTGCCTTCTCCCGAGCCTAGGTTATAGATATAAACATCTGTTTTTTCAGATACTTTTTCTAAAGCTTTTATATGTCCTATTGCTAAATCTACTACATGGATATAATCACGCACACCAGTACCATCAAGCGTATCATAATCATTTCCGAACACACTTAGCTCTGACAGCTTACCTACCGCTACTTGTGCAATATAAGGCATCAAGTTGTTAGGAATTCCTGAGGGATCTTCCCCAATCAAACCAGACTCATGAGCACCAATTGGATTGAAATAACGAAGCAACGCAATACTCCATTCTGAATCTGCCACATGAACATCTTTTAAAATTTGTTCAAGCATCACTTTCGTATACCCATAAGGATTTGTCGCACTTGTTTCCATCGTCTCAATTAGGGGTGACTGATTGTTAATTCCATATACAGTCGCACTTGAAGAAAAGACAATCTTTTTAACATTAAATTCTGACATCACTTCAACAAGTGCTAATGTACTCATAATATTATTTTTGTAGTACATCACAGGCTTTTGCACGGATTCTCCGACAGCTTTATAACCTGCAAAATGAATTGCAGCATCAATCGATTCTTTTTCAAATACCTTTCTCAATGCTTGTTTATCACAAACATCTAATTCGTAAAACACGGGACGTATTCCTGTAATTGCTTCAATACGGTCTAGCACCAAGATGCTAGAGTTCGAAAGGTTGTCGACAATTATGACTTCCTTTCCTAAATTTAGTAATTCTACTACGGTATGGCTACCAATATAACCAGCTCCGCCTGTTACCAATATTGCCATTTGGGTTTCCTCCTAATTAATTCCAACCGACTTAACAAATCTCATAAACGCTTCATGCCCAGACGGTGTATTCTTATAAACTCCTGCATCTTCCAGAACTCTCGCAAACACTTGTCCTACTTCGTGTTGAACTACGCTATTAACCTCTTCTTTATTAATGCGAGGATATTTTTCTTTCAATTGGTCGGCCCATTCTAAATGATAATCCGCAATTGCGTTATCCTCTCCTAAAAGATATTTTCCAACTTCTTCTAACTCTGGTTTCAAACGAGGTGGTAATATCGCAAGTCCCATCACTTCGATTAACCCGATATTTTCCTTTTTAATATGTTGTACATCTTGATGAGGATGGAAAACACCATCTGGGTATTGTTCAGTAGTATGATTATCTCTTAGAACAATATCTAATTCATATCTCCCGTCCACTTTACGAGCAATAGGAGTCACCGTATGGTGTGTGACATCTTCAGTCATAGCAATAATGTCTACTTCTAAATCTGAATATTCTCTCCACTTATTTAGAATTTTAGTAGCTAAATCTAACAAGCGATTTTTATTTTCACTTTGTAACCTAATTACTGACATAGGCCATTTTACAATACCAGCATTAACATCCTCAAAGTCTTTAAAACGAAATTCACTCTCAAATTTTGCTTTTTCCATTGGGAAAATATGTTTCCCTCCCTGGTAGTGGTTATGACTTAGAATGGAGCCTCCTGAGATAGGAAGATCAGAATTTGAACCAGCAAAATATCCTGGCAAAATATCAACAATCTCCAATAATTGTTCAAATGTTTTAGAGGTAATAGCCATTGGTACATGTTGACTATTCAAGAATATCGCATGCTCATTAAAGTATGAGTAGGGAGAATACTGGAATCCCCATACTTCATCACCAAGTTTCAACCGAATAATTCTATGATTCGAACGTGCTGGATAATTTATTCGCCCCTGATATCCTTCATTTTCCATACATAGTAAACATTTGGGATAATTAGTTGCTTTTACTAATTTTTCAGCAGCAATTGTTTTTGGATCTTTTTCGGGTTTTGACAAATTTATCGTAATCTCTAGCTCTCCGTATTTAGTTGATGCTCGAAACTCAATATTCTTAGCAATAGCAGAAGTTTTAATATAATCACTATCTTTACTTAACTTATAAAACTCTTCAACTGCTTCTTGAGGTGATATATCATATGAACTCCAAAAAATATCATTTAATCGACTCGGTAAAGGAACTATGAAATTCATTAACTCTGCTCCTAAACATTCCTTTTCCTCGATTAAATCTTTAATTTTACCGTTTTTTAAGGCGATTTCCACTAAGTAATCTTTTATTTGTTTCAGGTCATTTTCATCGGAAATGCGATCAGTTCCCTCCTCACCTATTAACGCTAGTACTCTATTTTTCACATATATTTTGTCAATTTCATTATACATTCCGTATTCAATTACTCTATCAACAAAATTATCAATAATTGTTTTCATATATTTTTCTTTCTAATTTATGTTCCCATATTTTCTATACATTATCCATTTATAAATTGATTGCGTAGTATGAGCAATTTTATCAAGGTGATGAATAATATCTAAAGCACCAATTACTTCAGAAACATTCCCATCATCTTCAAATATGTAATTCATGATTTTCTTTTCAATATTTATACTAAGCTCTTCTATCTCATTCTGTTTTTGTATAACAACCATATCTAAACATCCAGATTGTTCCTCTCTATAACAAGATATAGCCCTATTCATATGCAGTCCGATAACTTCATGAAGTATTTTTATTTCTGAAATAATTTTCTTCAAAATTTCATTGTTTTGAATAATCTGTAGATTTTTTAAAATTTCAACAATTCTATCCCCAATACGTTCAATGTCAGTTGATATTTTTATTACACTAATAATTCTTCTTAAGTCATATGAAACAGGATGTTGTAAACAAATTAACTCATATCCTTTTTTATCAACATTTAGAACTGACTCATTTATGATTAAATCTTCTTTAATCAATTCTATTCGTTCTTCATTTGATAAATATTCAAATAACTTCTCATATTTATCAAGCACAGATACCCAAATGGTCTCTAAATTATTTGATAATTCTATAATTTCATTTTCTAAATATAACCTTAACATTTAGGTACCTCTTCTTAACAAAGTTCAATAGTAACAATTAATATTTTAAACAATATATCAAACATCAATAACTACAATACTTGCATCATCTTTCTTTCCATAGATTGGATCAATAGCAGAAGAATTAAATCTCATCTTAATTAACTCTTCAAAAGTTTTATTTTGATTATTTTGATAGAATTCATAAAAGCCATCGCTCATTAAAACAATTTGTTCACTAGTAACATCTATTTGATTAATAATAGCATGGTCTAAAAATCTCTCATCCAACGAACCTATCCAGTACCCACTCGGTTGATTAGATAATTTTCTGATTTTTTGTAAAATAATTTTTTTATTTAAAACACTATTTGTACCAATTGAGTCTTTTATCTCATTTTTCCCTTTTTCAAATAAGTTATCTACTCTATGATCAGTTATTTCCATTTCGTTTACTAACATGACGCAGTCACCTAGCATCATATACTCCAACTTTTTTTCTGAAAGTTTAGCAAATATAAAAGCAAATGTTGGTAAGCGATAATACTCTGTTAATTCATATGAGTTTAAACCGATTTCATCTTTAACCTCTAGTAAAGCAGTTTCAAATATTTGTTTAAGAGTTTTTGATTCTTTACAATTAACCGACAAACTTTCTGATAAAATATGTACAACTTCTGAGACTGAATAACCTATCTCCTCTTTAGAATTATATAAATCTGTAGCTCCATCAATAATCCAAAAATACTGATTTTGTGAACCTACAGCATCCTCATTTTCTACGGAACTTCCTTGTATCGAACAAATTTTATTTATCTTTACCATAATACTTCAACCCTTTTAGTGTCAAAAGTAAACCAATTCCTGTCACTGTTAAGAATAGTTCCATAATCTTGTTCGAACCAGTCTTTGGTAATTTTTGTTTTACCTCTACTATTTCTTTAGATTTATTAATATGATTTTCAGTTTCTCTGCCATCTCCAACTTTTTTATGGTTCACTTCTTCTATCTTATTATCTTGTTTATTGTCGATCTTGTCATTAATTTGTCTATTATCTTTACTTGAGTTAAACTCTCCTTTCTTCTGGTTACTATCAATTACATTATTTGAATTAGATTGTTTTTCATGCACATATGAACTTGTTTTAAATTTTTCCTCTTTGTTTTTTTCTTTTTCGTTTTTATCACTTAAGTTATTTGTTACAATTTTGTAAAGCCCATTCTCCGTTACAATATTGAAATTACCATCGCTATCACGTATAACTGGTTCTTTCCCATTTGCATTAGATTTGATGAATGATATATACTTACCGGATAAATTATAAAATTGGTTATTTAAAACGGTTATTTTACCCTTTGAATCCTCAATAACAATTCCTTCTTTACCGCCGAATATACTATTCTCTGAGACTACTAAATTATCACTAACTCGTAATAATTCAATATTTGGTTGTTCTGTTTCCTTAGAATTATTATTAATTACATTTTTTGTTACAGTAATATCTGATACTTTTCCTAAATATTCTGCACTATCTTTTGCTACTCTAATAGCCTTTGTTTTAGGATCAGAAATATAAAATGTATTTTCAGTAATAACGACTTTCTTATTTAAATCAAGTTCATCTTTTACATTTTTATAACTAAAAGCATTTATTAAGGCTGCACCATTTTCTCTATAATGTACACTTTCTCCTTTTACTTTCTTATCAAATCTATTTCCTTTAATTAAAATATCAGTGAATCCTGTAAAACGTACACCAGAATACATCATGTTATCAAAATGATTATTTAAAATTTTAATATTAGAGGGGTTCTGTGTCGACAATGTTTGATAGTGTGTACCAATTGCTGTTACTAATTCTCCAGATTTATCACTTTTACCAAAATATGAATTTTGAATAGTAACATTTTCAGATTTTTTCCCATCATCATTCAAAGCATAAGGAAAACCTTTTCTAGTCAATGGTTCAATCTGAATACTCTCCTTACTTATAATTTGCCCATCTTTCATAGTTTTAGGTAAAGCTTGACCAAGAAAACGAGAATTATCGACTAATACATTTTTCGAACCTGCAATTTGAATAGCATGCCCTTGATAACTATCCTTGAATGTTACGTTTTTTATAGTTACGTTATTTGAATTCCCAATAGCAAATGCACCTGAAGAATTTATAAGTGGTAGATTTTTTGCTTTAGTTCCTTCTTCATTCAAAGCACCGTTCATATCAATAGTACCACCAGAATAACTAATATCTTCTGTTGGGCCCCATTCTACTTGCGCACCATCATCCGTAAATAAACCTGTCATAAAAACAATAGAAGGGTGATTCTTAATATTTATACCATTTAGAATTGTAGCTTTCTCATTCAATTCTAAGTGTGTATGACTTTTTAAAAAAACAATTTCTTTTACTAAATAAGTTCCTTCAGGAAAATATACATTTCCTCCGCCTAGTCCTTTAGCTGCAGCATCTATTGTATCTTGAATTGCTTGACGATCATCATTAACCCCGTCACCTATTGCTCCATAATCTTTAACATTCAAAGCTACGTGTTCGTTCAGATTAGTACTTAAAATAGTATTCACTTCCATCCCAGAGATGTTACCAATCATAGTATCATTTGTTATATCAGGTTTATTTTGATTAATACTCACTCCTCCATTATTATCAGTACTTAAACTTGAATTGTTATCAAGACTGAGAGTATCAGAATGGGGTTCCGCAGATAATGATGTAGATGTGCTACTCAACAAAGAGTTCATTTGCATATTATCTTTAGACGAAGAAGTTTCACCAACTACTTCATTAGCTAAAACACTTTGTGTTCCAATAAATAAAACCGCTAAGAGAACTGAGCAAACTCCCACCTTAGACTTACGAATAGAGAAAACCTCATTTTGTTGAAAAGATTTCATATTAGCCTCCAATTAAAAATATTATGTCCTAATTTAATATTCATATAAATTCCATACCAGAAAATGACACCGCTGTCATTTTCTTTATAATATATTTTTAAATCAAAATTGTCAAGGAATAACACAATAAAATATCAAAATTGTGAAAGCGTGACCATTTATATATCTAACCATACTTCTAATAATTCTTTAACCTTCCATTCAAAAGTGATTACTATCTTTCTTAGCTTGAACATAAAAATATCCTATTCACTGTATTTAAAGCATGTTGATATCTCGTAAAATACTAATTTATAAATACAAGAACAAATATCTTGTCATGCAAGCATTCACCAGGTATATTTACATGAATATCGTTCATATAGCGGATTGAAATCAAAACAATACAATATATTTCTTAAATAGATTTTCTATAAAAGCTAGATTCAAGCTCTATAAAAATAGACGCAGTTCTTCTAAAATACTGGAATAGGACATATAGATCATTGTAGACACGTGTTTTATAGATTATTTCAAAAGAATGACTAGAACATGAAAAATAGTCTCAAAACTTTGAACAATATTCTGAAAACAAAAAAGAAAGACGCGAGTTTCCACAACCTCATTCGTGGAAACTCGCGTCTTTCAAAAAATAGGGTGAATTGAAAACTAGAACAAGACACTACATTTTCTAAATGATGCCTAATAAAAATTCTAAATGCTACACCAAATTGCTCACATCTCATTTCAAACCATACAGTATATTGAAACTATAAGAGTACACCTTTGCTTCTAAAATATTGCTAGAAATTAATTTGACTATCCTGATTAATTTGTCCTGTTTTTATTTCATTTTACTATAGGACTTTCAATTGAAAACAACAGTTTTACACTCAATTAGACTTTTTAGAAACAGAATCACTATTACTTGACTGTAGTTTGTCATTTTTTTGATGAAGTTAGCACTTTTTCAGAAACTGTTTTGAAAGTCTCAATGATATAGTCTACTTCTTCATCGCTTAATTTAGTGTGAAGAGGGAGCGTAATTTCATTTTCAAAGAAGGCATAGGCTTTTGGATAATCTGCCATATCAAAGCCAAGATTCTTATAGGCTGTCAAGAGAGGAAGTGGTTTGTAGTGGACATTACTTGCAATTCCTGCTTTGGCCAATTCTTGGATGATAAGATTGCGTTCTTCTAGGCTCGCTCCTTCTACATGGGTGATGTAGAGGTGACGACTTGACTCAACAGTTTCCGTCTTATGTGCCAATGGATGGATGCGAGAACCTGCAAAACCACGATCATAGCGGTCCACAATGTCCTTACGACGTTGCAACAAACCAGAGTAGCGGTCCAATTGTACCAAACCAAGGGAAGCCATGATATCTGTCATATTGCACTTGTAGGCTGGTGTTACGATATCGTATTCCCATGAGCCCAGTTGCATCTTGGCAAGAGCATCCTTAGTTTGTCCGTGAAGGGAAAGAATTTGGAATTCCTTGTACATCTCTTCGTCATCAATCGCTGGATTGGCTTTCCAAGTCGCACTTCCTCCCTCAGCAGTTGTAAAATTCTTAACGGCATGGAATGAGAAGGAAGTAAAGTCAGCGATAGAACCAGCTGGTTGTCCTTTATAAGTAGATCCCAAAGCGTGGGCACTATCAGAGACAATCACAATACGGTTAAAGGCCTTTTGCCACTTGCTTGAAGCATTAAAGAGATCACGTTTTTTCTCCACGACTTGGAACAAACGGTCATAATCGCAAACAATCCCTGCAAGCTCTACTGGGATGATCACTTTAGTCTTTTCAGTGATAGCTTGCTCCAGCAGGTCATAGTCCATCTCAAACGTATCTGCTTGGATATCCACCATGACAGGGGTTGCTCCTACGTGCGTGATAACACTACATGAAGCTGTATAGGTCATGGCTGGAACGATGACTTCATCTCCAGGTCCCACTTCCAAAACGCGCAAAATCAACTCAAGAGCAGCAGTTGCAGAGTTAAGACAGACAGTCTTAGGCGTCTGTGTGTATTGAGACAAGCGACGCTCCAATTCTTTGGTCTTAGGACCAGTTGTAATCCAACCAGAACGAAGGGTATCCGCTACTTCAGCAATTTCAGCTTCGGTGATATCGGGTGGTGAAAATGGAATATTGTAATTTGGCATTGATTTGCTCCTTTTATCTGTACTCATTTTCTCATGACTACTTTATTTTAGCACTTCAAACACGGTTTGAAACATGATTTTGATGTCTCCAAGGAAACTAAATTCTCGGAGATAGGCGAGGTTATAGCGCATCTTTTCAGGAAGGACGTGTTCGACATAAGCCCGGTCAACTGACAGACCTTTCTCCACCATTTGACTGATGATAGTATCCTCATCCTTGTAGTGAATGCTGGCCGGAGAGGTAATCCCTGCTGGTAAGAGCAAGGTCGCCATCATTTCAGGGCTATACTGCTCTGTGTAACGAGGCACTTCAGGACGCGTCCCTACAAATGACATCTCACCTTTAAGGACATTGACCAGCTGAGGCAGTTCGTCCAAACGCACACGGCGGATGAAATTTCCAACCTTGGTAATGCGACTATCGTTAGCAGAAGTCACCAGACTCCCTTTTTTATCCGCATCCGTCACCATGGTACGGAACTTCCAAATCTTGAAAGGTCGATTGTACTGGGTCACGCGCTCTTGCTTGTAAATCACTGGCCCCTTGCTATCCAACTTGATCCAAATGCTCAAGATTAGAAAGATAGGAGAGGTCAGAACCAGTACGACCAAGGCCAGAACCCAGTCCAAACAACGCTTAAAAATCAGCGAACCCTTCCTTTTAGAGACAAGCTGGTAGTAAGACTCAACCTCGCTTGATTTCATTTCCACGGGCAAGTCTTCCCATTTCAGCATGCTGTTTCTCCTTTGTTTTTATTATACTATTTGTCAACATTTTTCATTATACCACAAAATGGAAAAGGCGGTGAAAGAAATCTGTAATTTGAAGGATTTCCTTCTTTTACTCAATGAAAATCAAAGAGTAAACTAGGAAGCTAGCCGCAGGTGGCTCAAAGTACAGCTTTGAAGTTGCAGATAAAGCTGACATGGTTTGAAGAGATTTTCAAAGAGTATTAAGACATGGCACCCGCCTGCAAACTATACATCTTGTGATAGGTTCCTCCCAGAGCCAAGAGTTCCTCGTGAGTTCCACTCTCAATAATGCGCCCCTTGTCCAAAACATAGATGCAGTTGGCGTCTTGGATGGTAGAAAGGCGGTGGGCGATGGCAATGGTTGTCCGTCCCTGTCTCATCTTCGCCAGAGAAGCTTGAACCAAGCTTTCTGTTTCAGAGTCAATATTGGCTGTCGCTTCATCCAAAATCAGGATTTTAGGCTGACTGGCGACTGTTCTAGCAAAAGCAAGAAGCTGACGCTGACCAGTAGAGAAGCTCGAACCACGCTCGGAAACAGGGGAATCATAACCCTGAGGAAGTTCTTGAATAAAGGAATCTGCATCGACAAAAGTAGCTGCGTCCTTTACCTGCTCATCGCTGATATCTTGGTACATGGCGATATTGGACTTGATGGTTCCATGATAGAGGAAGGGATCCTGCAAGACCAGTCCGATGTTTTTTCTCAGCTCTTCCTGACTGTAATTCCTGATATCCACATCGTCCAATAGAACTCGCCCTGACTGGAATTCATAAAAGCGCATGAGGACATTGATAATAGACGATTTCCCCGAACCTGTATGCCCTACAAAGGCAATGGTTTCACCCTTGTTAACAGAGAAAGAAATATCATCCAGAATCTGATGTTTACCGTCATATGAGAAACATACATGTTCAAAACGGATATTGCCTTCTTTGATCACGGCCTGTCCATTTTCTTGAAGAGGTTCATAGGTCCTCTCGTCAATCAAGGCAAATACACGACCTGCAGACACCATGGAAGTTTGAAGGGTCGAAAAATTTTGCGTCACTTCAATCAGGGGATCAAAGAGACGATTGATATACTGGATAAAGGCATACATAGTTCCTGCCGTTATTCCCAGATAAAGTCCACGATAGCCAAAATAGGCCATCAAGACAGCATAACCTAAAAGTTTCAGCAAACTCATGGCAGGTCTCAAAAAGAGGGCATCCAAGGCTACAGAACGGTTGGCATAGACCAAGTGTTCTCGGTTGATTTCATCAAATTCTGCCTGCAGGCGTTTCTCTTGATTAAAGGCCTGGATAATCCTGATTCCTTCGATATTTTCAGCCAGCTTGCTATTGATATCTGACAAGAGACTTCTGGTTTTCTCAATGATTTTCACTGATTTTTTCCGATAGAGATTGACCAAAAGGAAAATCAAGGGGAGAAAGAGCAAGACTAATGCAGTCAAACGAAAATCCAACACCAACATGGTATAAAGAGTTGTCAGAAAGATGAAAACTGCTGAGATAAAGCTGGACAAAATTCCCGAAAACATATCACTGATGGTCTCGGTGTCATTTGTCAAACGAGAGACGATAGAGCCTGCTGGCGTCTTGTCAAAATAAGACATGCCCAGCTTTTCCATATTGGCAAAGGCATCGCGACGAATATCCCTAACAATACTGTAAGACACGCGCGCAAAGAGAAGATTGCCGACATACTGGACCAGAGTTTGTAGGATATAAAGGCCATAGTAGGCCAGCAAAACGGTCACAGCGAGTTGATTGAGATTGCTGAGATACTGGTCGATAAAGTGGGAAGCCACAAGGGGAATGACACTTTTGATCACCGTCGTCGCTAGGAGAAAACTGAGTGCCAAAAAGGTAAGGAGTCCATAAGGCTTGAGATAAGACATCAAGCGCTTCAATACAGCCCATTGTTCTTTCTTATTCTGCATCTTCTTCTCCTTTCATTTCCAGCTGCTGAGACTGGTAGGTTTGGGCATACCAGCCATCCAAAGCTAGCAAGTCTTCGTGTGTGCCCTGTTCAATAATTTGACCATTTTGCAGAACCAAGATTAGATCTGCATGGACAACTGCACTCAGGCGATGAGCCGTGATAATGGTTGTTTTGTCCTTTCGCGTCTCCTTGAGGTTATCGATAATCGCATACTCCGTCTTGGCATCCACAGCTGACAAAGAATCATCTAAAATCAAGATATCAGGGTCTAAAATCATAGCCCGACTCATGGCCAGACGCTGCTTTTGACCTCCAGAAAGACTGACTCCCTTTTCACCAATCAACGTATCAAATCCCTGAGGCATGTCTACAATGTCTTGGTAAACTTGGGCTAGCTTAGTCGCTTCCTCAACCGCTGAAAGTGGTAAATCAGGATTCCCAAAGCGTATATTGTCTAAGATTGAAGTCGCAAAGAGGAACTGATCCTGAGGGACATAGCCCATGAGACTGCGAAGGTCTGTCAAACGATAGTCGCGAATATCGTGACTGTTTAGGTAAATGGCTCCCTTATCCACATCGTATTCACGTAAGAGGAGCTTAATCAAGGACGTTTTTCCAGAGCCTGTCTGACCAACCAAGCCCAGAGTTTGCCCTTTTTCCAAACTAAAGTGAACATTTGTCAGTGTTTCCTCATTTTCAAAGGCAAAGCTATCAATGGCATACTGCAAGCGCCCATTTTCAATACTGTCTAGAGGAAACTCAGGGTCTTGTACAGGTGATTCCTGAGACAAAAGTTCCTCAATCCGCTGATAGGAAACCTTCCCTCGCTGAGTGATATTAAAGAGGAAACCAATAGCCATAAGAGGCCAAACCAGCATATCCAAGTAGCTGATAAAGGTGACCAGATTCCCAACCGTGATTTGCCCTTTCTGAACCATCAAGGAGCCGACCAAGAGCGTTAAAACATAGGAGGAACCAACAAATAAGAGAACCATGGGGTCAAAGAGACTATCGTATTTCATGGTTTGCAGGTTCTTTTGGAAGGTCAATTCATTGACTGCCTGAAAGGACTTGAGCTCGTCCGCCTGGTAACCGAAAGACTTGGTCACTTTGATACCTGATACAGACTCCTGCACCTTGTTATTGAGTTCAGAAAAGGCAGTCTGCGATTCACCAAAAGCCTTGTGGGTCTTTCTCCCTAGACGACTGGTCGCATAAGCCATGAAAGGCAGGGGCAGAATGGCAACTAGGGTCATTTGCCACGAAATGCTAAAGAGCATGGTCAACAAGGTCACTAAAGCTGTGATTGAGGCATCCACGGCTGACATAACCCCTCCCCCTGCCAGACGAGTCAAGGCATTGATATCGTTGGTGGCATGCGCCATCAGGTTCCCCGTCCGATAGGTCTGATAAAAGGCAGGAGACATCTTTGTGAAATGCTCAAACAAGCGAGACCGCATAATCTGTCCCAAACGGTAGGAAGTCCCAAGGATATACATACGCCAAACATAACGCAGATAGTACATCCCAAAGGCTGCAAGTAGCAAGTAAAATAGGTCAAGAAGGAGGTCCTGCTGGGTTAATTGCCCCGATGTGATAGCATCAATGACCCGCCCCATAACCATGGGGGGAATGAGGTTGAGGACGGAAACCAAAACCAGGGCCACAATCCCGACTAAATAACGGCGTTTTTCTAACTTGAAAAACCACCAAAGTTTTTGAATAATGGACATAACATCCCTTTCTGATTGCAAATAGAAACCTGAGGCCAATACTCAATGAAAATCAAAGAGCAAACTAGGAAACTAGCCGCAGGCTGTACTTGAGTACGGCAAGGCGACGTTGACGCAGTTTGAATTTGATTTTTGAAGAGTACAAGACCCCAGGTTTTTCTTATTCATAGGTTACGACTGTAACAGCACCCTTGTCATACTCAGCGATAAAGATGTTGGCTACATTGTCATGCCCTTGCTTGCTGAGATTATCAAGCAGCCACTCTTCGCTACGACCAATCGATTCCAAGACATCGACTTGGATCACACCGTCAGTCACAACTGGATACTTAGGATTTTCATCTCCCATTTGAACCACGATGAGTTGGCCATTTTGTTCTTGCACAGCTCGTTTAACTTGCTTCATCTGGAAAATCCCTTGGCTACGAAGTTTGAGGGCTACATCCGATGCAGACAAGCCAACTGAACGACAGGCTTCTGGGTCAATCTGCCCATTTTTGATGAGGAGAGTTGGTTTCCCATCAATCAAGCGTTTGACAAAGCGAACATTGTTATTGAGCCACTTTAGGGTCAAAACCAAAATCGTCCACATCATCAAAATCACTGTGTATTGCAGAATGCTGATTGAACTATTGTAAATTACCCCACCGATGATACCACCAAGAACATAGTTCTGAATTTGGTCTGTAGCAGAGTTAGGTGCTAGATTCCCCTTTCCTGTCACATTAATAACAAAAACAAGAGAGAAAAGACCCAAGGCCAGTTTGATTAAAATTTCCATATAGTTGAGTGTCATTTGTTTACCTCCACCAATTCAATAGCGTCTGTTTGATTCAATTCTAATTTCTCTAAAAGATACTTGTCTGGTTGGCTCCCGTTCATGGCGCGGTAGAAATTTGGACCTACCTTGACAAGCGCTCCATCAGTGGCAGCTGAAGTATTAACGTAAACTTCTGATTTATCCACCCCCAAGTCTTTGGAAACAACCTCTATGAAATGAAGTGAGGTTTGAAATTGATTGTTAGAGGCTTGATTGGTCTGGTATTTTGAGATTGTTACCAAAAGCATGGCTACCAAGGTCAAGGCCAAAATCATGACCAATTCCCGAAACTTAGTCCCCTTTTTATCTCGATAAGCCTTAAAAGCAAAAAATCCTGTGATAGCTAGGAGCACAATCCCAAAGCCAATCATGATTCCATTTTGTTGACTGATTTGGCTAAGCACATAGTCATATGAGTAAAATTTCATTTATTTTCACTCCCTTTCATAAAATCATTCTTTATTATAAACGAAAGAGGGTGATTTTTCAAACCATACGTTGGGGAAATAGACATATCAGACCAACTTCTCTAACTAATGACTCCAGTAGCTATTTCAAGATTCTGATTTTGATAATTGATAAGAATAGACACTAGGAATTATCACTACAAAGAAAAGTGTCAAGAAGAATACCCAGTAAACATATAGTTGCACAAAGGAATTTAGAAACAACAACAATCCTCCTAATACCCAAAGTTTTCCAGCTAGGCGATGCGTTTTTCTCCAGTTTTCATCATTCTCCAAGGTCCACGGTAGTCGAATACCGATTATATAATTTCGGTGTGTTTTTGGTAGATAATTTCCAATTACGATCATCACGATTCCCATAAAAATCTGAGCTAGTAGCCCACTCATCATGGAATAACCCAAAGATTCTCCGAAGATAGAAATCATTAATAGACAAGATACAAAAGGTATAATCCAGTAAATCAAAACTTGTATTTTTGAACTGATATTGCTAGATTTAGGATCCTTAATCATTAAAAATAGAAGCAACCAATGCATCAAAAGCATGAGAGTAGGTAATCCAAAGATAGCAGACATTTTATGATTGTAGCCATCTGCTTGACCCAGTAAATTAAAATGAGTGGGTATCTCCTCTGGTAATTGATTCCAGAAAACACAACCTACAAGGGAAGGTAGTAGGATGAGAATGCTCGTAAATAATACCAATTTCTTATTGATTTTTATCTTCATCAAAATGATCTCCTTTCAGATCTGCTAGCCAAACCATTATATCCTCTAAAACCGATGTATTTAACTCATAATAAATAAAGTTTTTTTCTTTCATTTCATGAATCAAATCCGCTGCTTTCAAAATCGTGAGATGGTGTGAAATAGTTGCACCTGTCAACTCGAATTGACTGGCAATTTCTCCTGCAGATAATCTACCTGCTTTGAGTAAATTTAAAATCTCTCTCCTAACTGGATGAGATAAAGCTTTAAAACTATTTGCAAAACTCATAATGACTCCTTTCCCTTTGTAATATTAGTAGGGCTAGGAATAAGCAAGGTAGAACTGATAGCATTCCGGTCGGTGATGGGCCTAAAATCAAGAGGCTTGAAACTTTTTCTCCTGGTAATTGGAAGAGTAACCCAAGACCTGCAGTTGCATTGATTGCCCCATGAAATAGGGCAGAAGCCCAGATAGAACCTGTCTTTTCCAACAACCAGCTCAACAATATTCCTAGGCTAAAACAAAATAGAAACATAGCAACAACTCCCAAAACGGGATAAGAAAAATAAGATAGTCCATAATTATAGCCTTGCAAATTGATTGGTAGATGCCAAAGACTCCAAATGAGACCAAGCAAGACATGAGTCTGGACTAGTGAAAAGCGTCCTCTTAGAGCTGGGTAAAGATAGCCACGCCAACCAATTTCCTCTCCCAATGCAAAGAAACTATTAAGAAAAGGAGCGTAGGTCAAACTAGCTAGGATTTGAATCAAGGCCAAGAAAGATAAGGGGAACGGTGATTGAAGGACTCCTTTTTCTTGTAAAATAGCTTGAATAGATTCAAAACCAAGGCTGAAATTGCTAGGAAATACAAGAAAATAAAGTCCCGCTCCTAAAAAACTGATGACTGCTGGTAACCAGATAGCTAGTAAGTAAAAGTGCCAGTTCCTCTTGAAATTCACGGCTAATTTAGATTTGATTCCACTAGGTTGATTCGTTATTTTCCCTAAGAGAAAGACTGCAAGCGCAGGCATCCACATGGCTACAATACTAGCAAGTTGACTCCATGGAGAATTTAGACCAACACCACCTATCCATAGTGCCAACCATATTATCCAAGCAAGGACATAAGCCAAGACCACAAAAAGAAGGATTGTTCTCTTATTTGACATATATGTAACTTCACTTTCTATTTAGATGTTTTTCTAAATAACATTATACACCTTTCTATTCTAAACACAAGAACTATTTAGATTTTTTTCTAAATAGTTTAGGGGATTTTTATTTTCTCAGGATAAAGTTTAAAGAGTGATTTTTCAAACCATACATTGGGGAAATAGACCTTTTTTTGGTATAATAAAATCTATAATCTGAATGAAAAAGGTAACTTTATGAAACTTATCTCATGGAATATTGATTCCCTCAATGCTGCCCTAACTAGTGACTCAGCTCGTGCCAAATTGTCCCAAGAAGTCCTACAAACCTTGGTCGCTGAAAATGCTGATATCATTGCTATCCAAGAAACCAAGCTTTCTGCCAAGGGGCCTACAAAGAAACACTTGGAGATTTTAGAAGAACTCTTCCCAGGCTACGCAAACACGTGGCGCTCTTCACAAGAACCTGCCCGGAAAGGCTATGCTGGAACCATGTTCCTCTATAAGAAAGAACTCTCACCCACTGTCACTTTCCCAGAAATCGGTGCCCCTTCTACCATGGACTTGGAAGGTCGTATCATCACTCTAGAATTTGATAAATTTTTCGTTACCCAAGTTTACACACCAAATGCTGGAGATGGACTCAAACGCTTGGAAGAACGTCAAGTCTGGGATGTCAAATATGCTGAGTATTTAGCGGAGTTGGACAAACAAAAACCAGTCCTTGCAACCGGTGACTACAACGTAGCCCACAATGAAATCGACCTTGCAAATCCTGCTAGCAACCGCCGTTCACCTGGATTTACCGACGAGGAACGTGCTGGATTTACCAACCTTTTGGCAACTGGATTTACGGATACCTTCCGCCACATTCACGGCGATGCTCCAGAACGCTACACTTGGTGGGCACAACGCAGCAAGACTTCTAAAATCAACAATACTGGCTGGAGAATCGACTACTGGCTCACAAGTAACCGCATCGCTGACAATGTGACTAAGTCTGATATGATCGACTCAGGTGCGCGTCAAGACCACACACCCATTGTCATGGAGATTGAGCTCTAAGGAGAAAGCTAATGGACTATCAAGCTGTCATTCCTGAATTTGTAGTATCTGACCTCGAAAAGTCACGCCACTTCTACTGCGACTTGCTGGGATTCTCTGTCGAATACGAGCGTCCAGAGGAGAAATTTCTCTTCCTTTCGCTTGAAGACTGCCAACTTATGCTAGAAGAAGGCAGCACAGAAGAATTAGCCCAACTAACCTATCCTTTCGGGCGCGGTGTCAATATTTCCTTTGGCATTGAAGATGTTCCTCAGCTACACCAAAAACTGCTGGAAGCTGACTATCCTATCCATCGTCCCCTGACAAAAAGAGAATTTCGAGTGGGAGATAGCTTTATATATCCCCATGAATTTGCGATTTTGGATCCAGATGGTTATTTTTTAAGATTTAGCGAGTAGAACAATAAAGATTGGAAAAAGTCTTTAAAGTTAGAAAAAGGCATATTGTCAAGTCTTGAAAAATCTTGATAATATGCCTTTTATGATGGAAAAACCTTCTAAATGTTAGCCAATAAGTTAATTTTTACCCATTTT
Source organism: Streptococcus mitis (assembly GCF_003942775.1). Lineage (GTDB taxonomy): Bacteria > Bacillota > Bacilli > Lactobacillales > Streptococcaceae > Streptococcus > Streptococcus mitis_CN. The sequence goes on from NZ_RJNX01000001.1 coordinate 449,000, forward strand.
TATTATATTTGTTCGTTTTTCAAACCAAAACACTAACAAAACATTTGATTTCTAAAGCTATTTAGTGTAAAATAAAAACATTGGCTCAAGCCTATTTGAAATTGAATATCATTTTACTTGTTTATGTCGTGAATTGGCACGACGTTTCTACAAGGTGCCGGAACACCTAACAATAAGTAAGTCAGAAGTGAGGTATGGTCGTTTTTGCCATGCCTATTTTGGGGACTTACTTAGAGATTAAGTAGGTCCTTTTTCTATTTCTTACTAGAAACTCTAAACAAGCAAATGGATTGGCTTTTAGACTTTAGGAGGTCTTATGAAATTATTAGAAGAGCGCATCCTCAAGGATGGGCATATCTTGGGTGATAACATCCTCAAGGTAGATTCCTTTTTAACCCACCAAGTTGACTTTAGCTTGATGCGAGAGATTGGTAAGATTTTTGCGGAAAAATTTGCTTCTGCTGGTATTACCAAAGTCGTGACCATTGAAGCGTCAGGTATTGCCCCAGCCATTTTTACAGCTGAAGCCTTAAACGTTCCCATGATTTTCGCTAAAAAAGCTAAAAACATCACTATGAACGAAGGAATCTTAACTGCCGAAGTTTACTCCTTTACCAAGCAAGTGACCAGCACCGTTTCTATCGCTGGAAAATTCCTCTCACCAGAGGACAAGGTCTTGATTATCGACGACTTCCTTGCTAATGGCCAAGCTGCCAAAGGCTTGATTCAAATCATCGAACAGGCCGGAGCAACAGTCGAAGCTATCGGTATTGTGATTGAAAAATCCTTCCAAGATGGCCGTGATTTGCTTGAAAAAGCAGGCTACCCTGTTCTATCACTCGCTCGTTTGGATCGTTTTGAAAATGGTCAAGTTATTTTTAAGGAGGCAGATCTCTAATGCAAACTCAAGAAAAACACTCGCAAGCAGCCGTTCTTGGCTTGCAGCACTTACTAGCCATGTACTCAGGATCCATCCTGGTTCCCATCATGATTGCGACAGCCCTTGGCTATTCGGCTGAGCAGTTAACCTACCTGATTTCTACAGATATCTTCATGTGTGGGGTGGCAACCTTCCTCCAACTTCAACTCAACAAATACTTTGGGATTGGACTCCCAGTCGTTCTTGGAGTTGCCTTTCAGTCGGTAGCCCCCTTGATTATGATTGGACAAAGCCATGGTAGTGGAGCTATGTTTGGTGCCCTTATTGCATCAGGGATTTACGTGGTTCTTGTTTCAGGCATCTTCTCAAAAGTGGCCAATCTCTTCCCATCTATCGTAACAGGTTCTGTAATTACCACGATTGGTTTAACCTTGATTCCTGTCGCTATTGGAAATATGGGAAATAACGTTCCAGAGCCAACTGGTCAAAGTCTCTTGCTTGCAGCTATCACTGTTCTGATTATCCTCTTGATTAACATCTTTACCAAAGGATTTATCAAGTCTATCTCTATTTTGATTGGTCTGGTTGTTGGAACTGCCATTGCTGCTAGCATGGGCTTGGTTGACTTCTCTCCTGTTGCAGCAGCACCACTTGTCCATGTCCCTACTCCACTCTACTTTGGGATGCCAACCTTTGAAATCTCATCGATTGTCATGATGTGTATCATCGCAACGGTGTCTATGGTTGAGTCGACTGGTGTTTACTTAGCCTTGTCTGATATCACAAAAGATCCAATCGACAGCACGCGCCTGCGCAACGGTTACCGCGCAGAAGGTTTGGCCGTACTTCTCGGAGGAATCTTTAACACCTTCCCTTACACAGGATTTTCACAAAACGTTGGTTTGGTTAAATTGTCAGGTATCAAGAAACGCCTGCCAATCTACTACGCAGCTGGTTTCCTGGTTCTCCTTGGACTCCTTCCTAAGTTTGGCGCCCTTGCCCAAATCATTCCAAGCCCTGTCCTCGGTGGTGCCATGCTAGTGATGTTTGGTTTTGTATCGATTCAAGGGATGCAAATCCTCTCCCGTGTTGACTTTGCTAACAATGAACACAACTTTCTTATCGCAGCAGTTTCCATCGCTGCAGGTGTCGGACTCAACAACAGTAATCTCTTTATCAGCATGCAGACAGCCTTCCAAATGTTCTTCTCAAACGGAATCGTCGTAGCCAGTCTACTCGCCATTGTCCTCAATGCAGTATTAAATCATAAAAAGAAATAAGAAAAAGAGGTGTGAGCCTCTTTTTTGTTTCTCTATATCCTTACCTGTCTGTCTTCTGACCGTTGGCCTGTAACAAACATGGTAAAGGTTGCTTTACAGACATTTCTGCCTTCTTGATTGGTGATATCGACATCCACGACGCAAGTTGTGCGTCCTTGGTGGACACATTCTCCTTTAATGGTCAGCACATCGTCGAGTTTTCCTGCTTTGAGGTAGTTGATAGAAGACTGGAGCGTCACTCCATCAAGCCCCAGAGATATGACCACCAAACCACTGATCTGGTCGCAAAGGGTAAAGAGATAGCCACCATGGGCATTGCCATAGTAGTTGAGAGACGAGTCCACTACTTTGGTCGTCACCACAACGTGACCATCTCTCATTTGTTCAATTTCGTAATTTTCAAAGGCAGATATAGCGTCAAAATGAAAATCTTTCATCGTTTCCTCCTGATATTTCAAACGACACTATGATACTACTTTTTATAGGACTGTGCAAGGAGAAAGCTCCTAGTCTGGCAAAATTCCGACCTGCTCCACAAAGCGCATAAAGGCTGTCTGCCCTTGTTCCGTCTGCTTGTAGACTCCTGCATCCTCAAGTACACGCGCAAAGATAGTACCCACAGAGTCCTTGACGATTTCAAGGGCTTTCTCTTTATCTGTTATATCTGGATATTGGGCTTTGAGTTGGTCTGCCCATTCCTGATGATAAGTGCCAACTGAGACATCTTCTCTGACAAGGTAGGCTGCTACTTGCTCCACTTCTTCTTTCAGACGTGGTGGCAAGATTGCCAAGCCCATGACCTCAATCAAGCCGATGTTTTCCTTCTTGATATGTTGGACATCCTTGTGGGGATGGTAGATGCCATCAGGATGCTCTGGCGATGTCTGATTGTCTCTCAAGACTAAGTCTAACTCAAACTGGCCATCGCGTTTACGGGCTATAGGTGTGATGGTGTGATGCGGTGTTCCGTCCGTCTCTGCCAAAATCTGCACTGCAGGATCTGAATACTGACGCCATTCCTGCAAAATCTTGTCAGCCAAGTTGATCAAATCTTCTTTGGAAGCCGAAGTCAAACGTAGTACTGACATAGGCCACTTGACAATCCCAGCCTTAACCTGCTCGAAACCAGTAAAAGAGAAAGTCTTTTGCAAAGGAGCTAATTCCATAGGAAATACGTGACGGCCTCCCTGATAATGATCATGAGTTAGAATAGAGCCCCCAACAATCGGCAAATCGGCATTAGAGCCTGCAAAATAGCCCGGAAACTGCTCTACGATAGCCAGCAAACGTTCAAAACTCTGACGACTAATGGCCATGGGACGATGCTGACCATCTAAGAAAATACAGTGCTCATTAAAGTAAGCGTAGGGCGAATACTGGAAACCCCACTCCTGACCAGCCATTTCAAAACGGATAATACGGTGATTGCTGCGAGCTGGGTGGTTGACCCGACCATGGTAGCCTTCATTCTCTAGACAAAGCTGACACTGAGGGTAATTACTAGCTTGCACTAACTTGGCTGCCGCAATCTCTTTGGGATCCTTTTCAGGCTTAGAGAGGTTGATGGTAATTTCAAGTTCACCGTAATCAGACGGAACACGATAAGCGATATTTTTAGCAATGGCCTTGAGTTTGATGTAGTCATTTTTCTGACTGAGTTGGTAAAAATCCTCTATCGATTGCTCAGGAGATTGGGCGTAGGTTGCCCAAAAGTCACGATTGACCTGACTTGGACAAGGGGTCACCAAGTCCATCAGTTCAGCACCGAGGATTTCACGCTCAGTCTGACTATCCTCAATCGTTTCTAATCGAACGGCTTCCTCAACCAGCTGGTCCTTGAGGTCAATCACTTTATCCAGATTGGTCTCAACTTCCAAAACACCGTCTCCCACTCGTGCCAAGACACGATTGGTCAGGTAGATTCGATCCATTTCCTCAAATGAACTTTCAGAAATGACATGTGTTACAAATTTATCTACTAAGGTCACTATAGAGCCTCCTTTTGACTAGTCAAGGACGCGAGTGCCACCTGCAACTTCAGCGATATAGAAGCTTGGAGCGTATCCAACTACTTCCTCGTAGTGTTTGCCAACAGCTTCATTAAAGGCATCAACAGCATCTTTTTGCACCAAAGCAATGGCACATCCGCCAAAACCTGCCCCTGTCATACGAGCACCGAGAACTCCTTCTTGTGCCCAAGCTGTGTGAACGAGGGTGTCCAATTCCAAACCAGTTACTTCATAGTCATGCTCTAGGGAAACGTGTGACGCATTCATCAAACGACCAAATGTTTCCAAATCTCCTGCTTGAAGGGCTGCTTGAGCTTTAAGAGTACGTTGATTTTCAAGCACAGCATGGCGAGCACGTTTCAAACGATTTTCATCTTTAATTAGGTAGCTATATTGGTCAAAGGCCCACTCATCCAATTCACCCAAGGTCTGAATATCTAAGGCTGCTTGCAATTCTTCCACTGCTTTTTCACACTCAGCACGGCGTTCATTGTACTTAGAGTCCGCCAGTTCACGGCGTTTGTTGGTGTTCATGATAACAACGACATTGTCTTTCAAATCAAGTGGTACCAAATCATACTCTAAGGTGTTAGTATCAAGGTAAATAGCACGTTGGTCAGCTCCCATACCAATAGCAAACTGGTCCATGATACCAGAGTTGACTCCGATAAAGTTGTTTTCTGTTTGTTTTCCGATTTTAACCAAATCGAGACGCTCTAATTTTAAATCAAAGAGATGCTCTGCCACGACTCCTGTCAAGAGTTCAAGGGATGCTGAAGAAGATAATCCAGCACCATTTGGGATATTCCCATAAACATAAAAATCAAAACCTTTGTCAATCACATGCCCAGCTTCTTGCAAGAAATGAAGAACTCCTTTTGGATAATTGGCCCAGCTGTGCTCTTTTTCAAACTTGAGGTCAGCGAGAGGTACTTCGATAATACCCTTGTCCTCAAAGTTGGCTGAGTAGAAACGCAAAACTTGGTCGTCACGTTTGCGAGCCGCCCCATAAGTTCCTAAGGAAATAGCTGCTGGAAATACATGTCCACCATTATAGTCTGTGTGCTCACCAATCAAGTTGATACGACCTGGTGAAAAGAATGTTTGATCTGCTTCTTGACCAAAAACAGCAAGAAAGTCTTTACGAAGAGCTTCAGCAGTAAGATGTTGTGTCATATGAATTCTCCTTTGACTGTCCGTTAAGTCACCTTAACGTGTAATCGTTTTCTTCTATTGTATCCAAGGGATTTCCCAAGGTCAATCCTTTTTACTAAAATTTTACTAAACTATCGGTAAAAAGCAGAAAAATATGATATACTAACTTAAAAGAAGGAGGATTTATGGCTACCTTAAAAGATATTGCACAACTAGCTTCTGTCTCTATCGCGACCGTATCCCGTGTCCTAAACCGCGATCAGAGCCTATCTGTTACAGAAGAAACCAGACACCGTATTTTAACTGTTGCTGAAGAGCTGGGCTACACCAAACACCTCAAGACAGGCGAGTCCCACAAGCCCAAGCAAAAGATTGCCATTATCCAATGGGTCAGCGAACAAGGGGAACTGGACGACCTCTACTACTACCAGATTCGTCTGGGTATTGAAAAAAGAGCCCAAGAACTGGATTACGATATCTTGCGCTATTTTAATGACCATCCTTTTACCCTAAGCGAAGAAGTGATTGGGATTCTCTGCATCGGAAAATTTAGCCGAGCTCAGATTTCTGCCTTTGAAGAATACCAAAAGCCTCTTGTCTTTCTAGACAGTGATACTCTTTCACTAGGACATACCTGCATTATCACGGACTTTTACACTGCCATGAAACAGGTTGTCGATTATTTTCTCATCCAAGGGATGGACCGCATCGGGATTCTAACAGGCCTTGAAGAAACAACCGACCAAGAAGAAATCATTGAGGATAAGCGACTGGAAAATTTTAGAAACTACAGTCAAACAAAAGGAATCTATCATGATGAACTGGTCTTTCAAGGAAGCTTTACCGCCCAGTCTGGCTATGACTTGATGAAGGAAGCCATTCAGAGTTTGGGAGACCAACTCCCACCAGCCTTTTTCGCAGCTAGCGATAGTTTAGCCATCGGTGCCCTCCGTGCGCTCCAAGAAGCTGGAATCAGCCTACCAGACCGCGTCAGCCTCATTTCCTTTAACGACACTAGTCTGACCAAGCAAGTCTATCCTCCCCTCTCCAGCATCACCGTCTATACCGAAGAAATGGGCAGAGCAGGCATGGATATTCTTAATAAGGAAGTACTCCACGGTCGCAAAATCCCTAGCCTAACCATGTTGGGAACCAGACTGACTCTGAGAGAAAGTACAAGGAATGAATAGGATAACAAAACGACCTCTAGCGAGGTCGCTTTTCTAATGATGATGCCCATGCTTCTGCTCTAATTCTCTCACCCTCCGCTTATGTTGCGCATGATTGCTTTGACTGCTATCTACTTCAATAGTGATATTCTGCACGCCTCTTTCTTCTAAACATTGACGCACCACTTCTTTGGTTTCCATCATCTGTTCCCAGTCCTTGATACAAATGTGAACAATAGCATTATTCTCTAGACCATCCATGGACCAAATGCTAAGTTGATTGACACTGTTGACATTGGGTAGAGCCTCTAAATCCTTCTCCAAATCACTTGTCTCGACTCCTTCTGGCACAGCATCTAGGAAAATTTTCAGTGCGCTCCAAAAGCGAGGAATGGCTTTCGACAGAATAAAGATAGAAATAACTAGTGATAAAAGCGGATCGAGGATATACCAGTCCGTAAATCGAAGAATAATCGCCATTAGAATGACGGCCAACCAACCAAGAGTGTCTTCCAAAAAATGCAGGCTAAGAATTGACTCGTTCTTTGTTTTCCCCTTACGAACTACCAGACTTGCTAGCACATTAATGGCTACTGCAATGATTCCCAGCCAGAGGATGCCTTCCTCATTGACGGGTTGCGGGTGAACAATCTTTGTGACATTTTCCAAGATCACTAGGACAGACCCTATCATAAGAATCACAGCCGTTAGCATGGCTCCTAAAAGACTAAAACGTTTGTAACCCAAGGTGTACTGTCTATCTTCTTCACGGTTTGAAATTGTTTCTAAAAGGGCTGAGATGCCAATGGCTATAGCATCTCCCAAGTCATGAACGGAATCAGCAAGAACTGCACTCGAACCAAAGATTCCTCCTGCGATAAACTCAACAATCGCATAGCTTAAATTTAAGAAAAAAGCTAACCAGATAGATGTTTTAGAACTCATTTCTCTCCCTCCTTTGGTATAATGGGTATATACATACTTCTTTCATTTGTATTATCTAATAAAATTCAAAGAAAGGATAGAAGCAAACTGTCAGCCATGTTCAGTTCTGAACAGTTTGTCTCAAGTGTCTACATGCCAAAAAGAGACCGTCGAGTCAGCAAGACGAAAAAAGCCATCTATCAAGCTTTTTTACAACTTTTGAACGACAAAGGCTATGATGCCACTACTGTTCAGGATATCATTGACCTAGCAGATGTTGGGCGTTCTACTTTTTACTGTCACTATGAAAGCAAGGAACTCCTTTTAGATGAGCTCTGTCGCTACCTCTTTCATCATCTCTTTGAAAGGGAAGGACACTTTACTACCGAGGACTACCTCGCACATATCTTTTTACATTTTCAGAAAAACCAGGACCATGTTACCAGTCTGCTATTTTCCAAAAATGACTACTTCCTCCGTCAACTCCATAAAGAGCTAGAACACCATGTCTATCCCATGTTGGCTGATGAGTTAAAAGAAGCCCACACTAATCTGCCTACTTCTTACCTCCAACACTTGGTCGTGTCCAACTTTATCGAGACATTGACCTGGTGGCTCAAAAAAGGACAAGACTTTACATACCAGGAAGTTGTCCAGTTTTATCTAGACCTTCTCATTCCTAAAAATTGAATACAGAGTAGAGCTCAGTTGCCTTATTTCTAGGCTACTGAGTTTTCATCTTTTCAACAATCAAAAAAGCCCAGACAACATTGTCTGAGCAGTTTTCTATATGGTCGTTTAACAAAGTTGAGTTTGACATTTTCAAACTATTTCTTCAACAAACCTTGTTCTTGTAGAAACTCCTTGGCTACTTGTTCTGCTGACTTGCCTTCAACACCGACTTGGTAGTTGAGCTGGCTCATCTGGCTTTCTGTAATCTTACCAGCCAATTTATTGAGAACTGTTTCCAACTCTGGATGTTTCTTGAGAAGACCTTCTTTCATTAGTGGAGCCCCTTGATAAGGTGGGAAGAGTTGTTTGTCATCTTCCAATACCTGTAAATCATAACGTGCCAACTCTGCATCGGTTGAATAGGCATCCGTAATTTGAATATCGCCTGACTGAATTGCCTGATAGCGAAGAGCTGGTTCCATAGTCGCTACATTGAGATTGAGACCGTACATTGATTGCAAGCCCTTATTTCCATCTTCACGGTCATTAAACTCAAGTGTAAAGCCTGCCTTCAACTGCCCTTCCACTTTTTTCAAGTCCGAAATGGTCTTCAAGCCATATTCTTGAGCAATCTTTTTCGGAACAGCTACAGCATAGGTATTTTGATAAGACATGGGTTTGAGATAGGCTAGATGATCCTGTTTGGCAATACCATCACGCGCCACCTGATAAACCTGCTCTGGCTCATGACTCACCTTGGGTGATGGTTGCAGCAAACTTTCAGTCACCGTACCAGTAAATTCAGGATAAATGTCAATATCGCCTTTTTTCAGAGCTTCATAAAGAAAGCTTGTTTTCCCAAAATTCGGTTTAACAGTCGCAGTCATACTGGTATTTTCTTCAATAAGGAGTTTATACATATTGGCCAAAATTTCTGGTTCTGGACCCAATTTCCCAGCAATAACCAAGTTTTCTTTCTCTTTTTGAGCCAAGAGAGCTGGGCTATAAGACAGACCGAGCAATATGGTCACCAAGGCAAAACCAGAAAAAATCGTCCGCAATTTTGCTTTTTCCATCACTTTTAGTAGGAAGTTAAAGGCAATGGCAAGCACTGCAGAAGAAAGGGCCCCGATCAAAATCAGACTGGCATTATTACGGTCAATTCCCAAAAGGATAAAAGAACCCAGCCCCCCTGCCCCAATCAAGGCAGCCAAGGTTGCCGTACCGATAATTAAGACAGCTGCCGTCCGAATCCCAGACATGATAACAGGCATGGCAAGCGGAATTTCAAACTTCTTGAGTCGCTCCCACCTAGTCATCCCAAAGGCAAGCCCAGCCTCTTGCAGACTCGGATCAATTCCCTTGAGTCCAGTGATGGTATTTTGTAAAATCGGAAAAATCGCATAGATCACTAGAGCTGTCAAAGCTGGCAAGGTTCCAATTCCCATCAAGGGGATAAAGAGCCCCAACAAGGCCAGTGACGGGATAGTCTGGAAAATCCCTGCAATCTGCAAGACCCAGTCGGCCAATTTCTCATGATAGCGAAGATAAACAGCCAAGGGAATCGCGATAAAAATAGCTAGTAACAAGGTTAAAAGTGACAACTGCAAATGTTGAGATAGAGCTGTCAACCAATCACTAAAACGATCCTGAAAAGTTGCAATTAAATTAGTCATGAACACTACCTCCAAACAAGTCTGCTACAAAGTCTGTTGCAGGCGCTTTTAAAATTGTCTCGGGATTCGCTACCTGGCGAATTTCTCCATCCTGCAAGACAGCAATACGGTCCGCCAATTTCAGAGCTTCATCCGTATCATGGGTTACAAAAATCGTTGTCATCCCAAATTCTTTATGCAATTCTTTCGTCAGAATCTGCAACTGTTTTCTCGAAATAGCATCCAAGGCTGAAAAAGGTTCATCCATGAGGAGAATCTTAGGCTGACCAATCATAGCACGAACAATACCGACCCGTTGCTGTTCTCCACCAGATAATTCACTAGGAAGTCGATGTCCATACTCAGCCACTGGTAAACCAACCTTAGCCAAAAGCTCTTCTGTTTTCTGAGCAATTTCTTCCTTAGTCCAGCACTTCATTTCAGGAATCAGGGCAATATTTTCCGCGACCGTTAGATTAGGAAATAGGGCAATAGCCTGTAAAACATAACCAGTAGAAAGACGAAGATCCCGCTCGTCATAGTCTTTGATGCGCTTGCCATCCATATAAATATTTCCATCAGTCGGTTCCAAGAGACGGTTAATCATCTTAATCATGGTCGTCTTACCGGACCCAGATGGCCCAACTAAAACCATAAACTCGCCATTCTCAATCCGTAAATTAACATCTCTCAAGACATCTTTTTCTGTGTAACGTAAAGCTACATTTTTGTATTCAATCATTCTGTATCCTCAATTTAAAACTTCCCTCGATTGGTCAGGTCTTCTACCTTAGGCATGACTTCCTTATTATCCCAATTCTCCACAATTTTTCCATTTTCTAGACGGAAAATATCGTACTGGGAATAGGCAACTCCACCAATCTGAGTCTGACCATAGCTAACCACATAGTTTCCTTGTCCTAAGAGTTGGAAAACAAAGTCAAAAGTGGCCTTTACTTATAAACAGCTAATTTGCTCCATTTTAAACCTCATTTTCATCCTCTTTCAGATTAGCCAAAATTCTTTCTTGAAAGGCTTCAAACTGACGAATTTCTTCCTCTGAAAATCCTTTGTAAAAGATCGTATCCAATTTCTGACTGACACGATGCCCCACTTCTTTCTGAGACTGCCCCAACTCTGTTAAAACCAAATACTTCTTACGCTTATCTTCTCCACATGGACTAATAGTTACAAGATTTTGTTCCTCTAGCTTTTTTATCATCGTCGTCAGAGTATTATTAGCAAGTCCAGTCGCAAGCGCAATGTCTGTCGCAGTTGCACAGCCAGTTTCACTATTCCATAAAACCGCTAAAATCTTGCCCTGTTCACTCCGATAAAGAGCTTCAGGGTCTTGGCTCAGTAACTTTTGAAAAATCCGCCCATTCAACAAACGAATATGATGGGCTACCAAATGACTATCTTTCATAACACCTCCAATTTATTTCGATATCGAAATGAATAAAACAATTGTAACACTCATCGTTCCAACTGTCAACTATTTCGATTTGGAAATAATTTTTCCTAGCAAAAAAATCTCCCACCCAAGGTAGAAGATTTGAATCTAATAAACTTAATCCGTCATGTCCGATACCAATGTTCGATGCTCCAACGGAATACTGCACATAACTAGCAAGAAAATGAAACCTGACTGAATCCAGAAGAGGGCCAAGTCAAAGATTCCATGCACAGCAACCACTGTAAGGAAAGATAGATAAAGACCTATAATCGGACGTTTCCCCGACTCCTGACTCATATCCATCATCAAGCGAACAGGAGCCACAGAAGACAAAACTAATAAAATGGTCCCCACAATTCCGTAACTCAGAATCGTATCAATATAAAGACTGTGAGCATGTTCATGATAAGGAGCATGTATCCGAGGATAGGAGTGCATGTAAGTCAATGGCCCCTCACCCCAAAAAGGATTTTGCTTAAATAAGGCCATCCCAGCATCCCAGATAGAAATTCGTTCTTCCATAGAAGAGTCTAAAGTCCCCATCCGAACTCCCAAATCACTAGAAAAGAGGAAGCTCAAGCCAATCGCAAAGACCCCAATACTAAGCCAAAAGGCCTTCCAGTTTTTAATGGTCGTAAAGAGATAAATAATGGCTCCAGCGATAATTGCAGGAAAGGCAGTTCGATTTTGCGTAAAATTCAATCCAAAGAGATTCACAAAGCCTGCAAACACACAGAATACTTTCAACCAATTCAACTTGGTCGTTGTAAACAGATAGAAAGCAATCATGATACAGAAACAACAAATAATTCCATAATAATTAGGATTAAAGAAGGTCACTTCTGCACGATTCTGATGCCACACCTGCATATTGGGTGAAAGAAAAGCATAGTTAAATTTCTTCACAATTTGGAAATGTTCTAAACTCGCAAAAGCAGCTGACAAGACGCTACCAAACAAGACGAGCTGCAAAATCAATCGAAAGAATTTATGTGATAAAATCGACTGATAGTGCAAAAAGAAAACAGTAAATAGAAAAATTCCTACTGAAGCCACAACTCCCATCCAATTTTGTGCAAAAACGGATATAACAGTACTATAGCCAAGAAAAAGAAGCAGCATCGGATGCTCCCCCATTTTCTGAAGAATACTTTTCATGTCTCCTGTAAAAATTAAACTGATAATATATAAACAGAATACAACTACAAAAAGATAAAAGGGTAAAAAGATACTCAGGATAATTCCCAATAAAATCAGCTCTTTACTAGACAACCCTTTCAGCTTTTCAATAAAGCCTATTGATTTCAAAATGAATCCTTTCTCTCCAAATCAGTTGATTCAGATAATAGTAAGCTACCCTATATTGTACCACTTTTTTAGCAATTTGAAAACAAAGGAAACGTTTTCTAAAATAAAAACCCTATTTTATCAACCATATCAAGGCTTCAAAATGTTACTTCAACTCCATTCTCAATTACCCGATAAGTCTGATTTTGCAAATCAATTTCTGCTACTGCTGTTACGGACTTATCTTTATTTTGACGTTTGATTACAATGCTGTGGGCTGTTGGTGTTTCAACGTCAATAGTTCCTTCTAAATCAAATGCTTCTGAACGATTACGGAAAGAAAATAGATTGAGAAGGGCCTTCACCACAGGACGTTGGACTTCTTCTGCTATTTCCTCATTGCTATAGTAATGACGATTAATATTTCGACCTTCTTTAGTCTCTTCTAATAATTTCAAATCATTCTTGCCTGCTAATAGACCTACATAGTAAACCTGAGGAATACCTGGGGCAAATGCTTGAATTAAGCGTGCAAGGAAATACTTGACATCATCATCTCCAAGCGCAGAATAGTAGGTTGAATTGATTTGGTAGATATCTAAATTGTTATACTCGGCACTGGAGTACTTTCGTTTGACATTAGCTCCAACCTTATAGAGTTCATTTGAAGCATAGTCAATCTCCTCATCGGTCAGGATATCCTTGACATCTACTACTCCAATCCCATCATGGGTATCTAGCGTCGTAAATTGCTTCATCGGGCTCATCTTCAACCACTTAGCCAAACGCTCTGTTCTGGAACTGTAAAGAGTATAAAGTGTCACCATTGGAAGAGCAAAATCATAAACATAGTAATCATGGTCTGCTATTTTAAACTGAATCGAATAATGTTCATGAATCTCAGGTAAGAGCTCTGTCCCATACTCAACAGCGATATCTCGAACTTTGTCCAATAAATCCCAAATATCTGGTTCCACAAAGAAATCATTAGTATCCAATTTCTTCACTGCATAAGCAAAGGCATCTAGACGAATCAAATCACACCCATTACTTGCCAATTGCTGAATGGTCTTACGGATAAATTCCATAGTTACTTCTTTGGTCACATCAAGATCAATCTGCTCCTCACCAAAGGTATTCCACAAATGTTCCACTGAACCATCTTCAAACACAATCTCTTGCTTTGGTGCACGATCCTTACGCTTGTAAATTAAATCTACATCAGCTTGTGTCGGACGATTTTCCGGCCAAAACTTATCCCAGTTTAGAAAGAGATCTTTAAATTCACTTGCTTCATGTTTTTCTTGATAATCCTTATAATACTTGGATTGATGAGAAATATGATTAATCATAAAGTCAAACATAAGATAATATTTCTCACCTAAACGCTTAACATCCTCCCAATCACCAAAAGCTGAATCCACTTCGTCGTAGTCAACTGGCGCAAATCCACGATCACCTGTTGATGGGAAAAATGGTAGAAGGTGAACTCCCCCAATAGCATCTCCAAAATGCTCTTCCAAATTCTCATATAAGTCTTTAAGATTATTTCCCAGACTATCTGAATAGGTAATCAACATGGTTTTATTCTGAATTGGCATCATTACTCTCCTTTTTCTAATTGAAGCCAAGTCTCATATGACTTGGCTTTTATGAGTTTATGTATTTTAAGAATTGCTTCATAGGGTACGATTGAAATCAGCAAGCTGAATCGTCCCTTTGTATACGGAATTGAACACGGGACTAATTTCTTAGGAAAAAAGATAAATCTTCTTGTGTGCAAGCACACTACGTCAATTTCCTATTTTTCTACAGAAATTTTCAGCAAGCTGAATCGTCCCTTTGTATCTTATTTCACCGCGCCGTTGCTCATTCCTGAAATGATATGTTTTTGGAAGATGAGGTAGACGACAGTAATTGTTACAATTCCCACAATATAGGATGCAAAACTTGGCCCATAGTCATTAAAATACTGACCTTGGTAGTTGTACTGGAAGAGAGGCAAAGTCCACATCTTGGAATCCTTATTCAAAATTAACAATGGCAACATAAAGTCATTCCAGAACCATAATGCATTGATAATCAAGGTTGTAGCATGCATGGGCTTCAGCATTGGAAAGATAATTCGACGGTAAGTTGTAAATCGATCAGCCCCATCAATTTCTGCAGCTTCATCTAAACTATCTGGTACACTGATTTTAATATAACCAACATACAAGAAGAGGGTCTGTGGAATTGCATAAGTTAGATAGAGTAGTACCAACCCCCACATATTTGCTAGGCCGAGTTTGCTCATCATAACTGTGATAGGAATCATAATCACCTGAAATGGAACAAATATTCCTAAAATCAAGAGCGAATACATAATTGCAAAGGCTTTTTTCTTGGACATATTTCGAGCAATGGAATAGGCTGCAGCTGGTATAAAGAAGGCTACTACAATCAATGATAACACCGTAATAACAGCTGAATTCCAGAAATAGCCTCCAATCCCATCCGAAACCAATCGTTCATAATTGCTTAATGTAAAAGGATTTGGCAAACCAAAGAAATGATTCATGATATCCTTGGTTGTCTTGAAGGAACTAAAAACCGTTACCAACAAAGGAACAAGTATAAGAATACCACCTACTATCAAGAGGACATACTTCCAAAACTGATTCAATTTTTCTTCTTTTTTCATGTGTAAGACTCCCCTATTAGATTTCAAATTTCTTTGATAGTTTGATTTGGATCAGAGAAACAATTCCAATAATTAAGAATAAAATCAAGGCAATTGCATTCGCATATCCATATTGATTACTCTTGAAGGCATAGTTATAGACTAAAAGACCAAGAGACGTTGTAGCATTATTTGGGCCACCACTCGTCAAGGCAAAAATTTGGTCAAAGGCAGTCAAACCAGACTTAAGAGCTAGGATAAAAACCATAGAAATCGTTGGCAACAAATATGGTAATTCAATTTTCCAAAAAGTTTGTTTGCTTGTTGCACCATCAATTGATGCCGCCTCCAAAATATCAGATGGAATACTCTGAAGACCAGCAAGAAAGAGAATAATTGGCATTGCTACTCCTTGCCATAGAAGAACAAAAATGGTTGCTACTACCGCACCGATCGGTGTTCCTAATAGACTTTCTTGTAAAAAACTAATCCCTAAAATTTTTCCAATCGTTGGAAGACCATAGTTAAAGAATTGTTTAAAAATCAAGGAAACTGTCAAACCAGACAAAACCGCTGGAAAAAAGAACCATGCTCTAAAGAAGGTCTGCCCTTTCATCTTAGAATTTAAGGCTCGAGCCACAATCATCCCAATTGTAATCTCTCCAATAATCAATGCCAGAGTTAAAATCAAAGTAAAAGCAATGGCTGTGAAGAATTTCCCATCAATCATCAGCAATTTGTAGTTATTCAGACCAACAAATTTATAATTATAGGTCAATCCAGTCCAGTTAGTCAAACTATAGAAAGCACCTTGTACCATCGGAAAGTAAAAGAAGATAGCTTGTAATGCAAGCGGGATGAGCAAAAAAGTCCAACCCCAGTATTTATTTAAAAATTTTCGAATAGCCATATCATCTTAACTCCTATTCTAGTCCAAATCTGCCTTCATTGGATTAAAGAAAGCATTGAGATTGTTTGCCATATTTTTCAGATTTTTATCCATCAAGTAACCTGCACTTAGATTGAAAAAATCTTCTTCAGAATTCCAGTGTTGGCCCAACCAAACATAATGTTTATCCGTAAATGCCAGTTTAGAAATCTCTGCAAGTGCTGAATCTTCTTTTTCCTGTACACCTTTTACCGCAACTGGTGATCCATCCACATCATAATATTCTTGCATAGCTTTTGAACTAGTCATATAGCTGATAAATTCTTCGGTTTCTTTAGGATGTTTGGTAGTAGCTGAAGTTGATAATGCCATGTCCCCTGCACCAACAGTGACTTCTTTTCCTACTTCTTCTCCTGGGAAGGCAAACATCCCCACATCAAATTTTGGATCCTGTTGATTAATTGCCGCTAATGCCCATGATCCTTGTGGCATCATCAAGGCTTTTTCATTCGAGAATGCTACCACCGCATCATTATAAGAGGCACCACGCCATCCATCTTGAGCATTGTCTGCCAACAAATCTAGTCGTTCTGCATCTGCTTTTAAAATAGCATCATCTGCAGAAATAGAGTTAGGTTTTGAAAAGCGAAGATAGTTATTAGCTGCGTCCCCACTGCCTGTAATAGTAATGAGAGAAAGTTGGTGGTAACCGTTTAATGTCCATCCCTCATTGCCTGCAACTGAAAACGGAGAATTCCCACTATCTTTTATCTTTTTAACAATCTCTTGAAACTCTTTAAAAGTCTTCGGTTCCTCCAGTCCTAATTCTTTAAATTTTGTTTTATTGTAATAGATTCCATAAAGGTTAGCAGTTAAAGGCACACTATAAATCTTATTATTGATTGCATACTTTTCTGCATAGTCATTCTTAATATTCTCAAGATAAGATTTCCCTGTCATATCTGCAAAGTAACCTGCTTTTGCCCACTCCTGAAAATCCATATTTTGAGGATAGATATTAACAATATCTGGAATATCTCCTGATAAAATCCGAGTCTTCAGAACAATGCCAGCTGCCGGAACAGTCGTCAGTTTTACATCAATAGTAGGATGATCCTTTTCAAAATTATCTACAATTTTTTGCAAAGTATCCGCCATTTCGGTCTTCTGGTTAAAAAATTCAATCGTTACCTTTCCATCAGTCGATTGATTATTCTGACCACAAGCTGTTAGACCTAGTAAACTAGCACCAGCGACTAAAAGAAAACCTGCTTTCTTATACCATTTCATTGGAAAGCCTCCTTTATAAATTTATACACATTTATTATAGTCTTCTAAAAATATACTGTTTACTCAAAAAATCTCCCTGGGATAAGATAACAGTTAAACCTGCATACATGAGTTCTGCACCTGAGTAAACTACTCCATTTTCCTGTAATTCATACAGTCCCTCTTCAACCAAATCTTTTAATTTTAAAGTTGTTTCCATGGTCTCTACAACAGATAAAACTCGGACGTAGCTTACAATCGTTTGATTTCCATAGTTAAATTGTACAGCTACTTCATTGGATTTAGCATCGGGATTGATTAACCTATACTGGTTTCCCAACTGGACTACTGGTCGCAATTCTTTATACAAGTTCACCTGATTAGCAATCTCAGCTTTCTCTTCATCTGATAAACTTGTCAAATCAAGCTCATATCCCAAATTTCCCATCATTGCTACATGGCCACGTGTTTCTAATGGTGTCATTCGTCCCATCTGATGATTCGGTACTGCTGAAACATGAGCCCCCATAGAAATGGTTGGATAGAGATAGGATGAACCGTATTGAATTGGTAAACGTGCAATAGCATCAGTATTATCACTTGCCCAGACTTGTGGGAAATAACGCATCATACCAAGATCATTTCGTCCACCACCACCAGAGCAGGACTCAAAGAGAATATGTCTGTGCTTCTCTGTCAGATAAGAAACGAGTTCATAAAGCCCCAGCATGTACTGATGAGATTGCATCTTTGTCTCTAGATAAGTTAATCCATTCCCTAGCTTAGTCATATTACGATTCATATCCCATTTAATGTAATCAAGCTCATGATAAGATAGGAGTTCATCTAAAACATTTTTCAAATATTCTACTACCTGAGGATTGGCAAGATTAAGTACTAATTGATTTCTAGAATAGGTATGTTCATATCCTGGAACCTGAATAGCCCAGTCAGGATGTTTACGATACAAATCGCTATCTACAGAAATCATCTCAGGTTCTAACCAAAGCCCAAACTGCAAACCTCTTTCATGGATAGCTGAAATCAGACTTTCTAGACTTCCACCCAGTTTTTTCTCATTAACAACCCAATCACCTAAAGCACGATTATCATCAAAACGATTGCCAAACCAACCATCATCTAATACAAAAAGTTCAATGCCAACTTTCTTAGCTTCATCTGCTAGCTCTAACAGTTTTTCTCTCTGAAAGTCAAAGTAAGTAGCTTCCCAGTTATTAATTAGAATTGGGCGTTCTTTTTTAGAAAATTTACTTGGCATAATGTGCTTCAGTACAAAATTCTGACTTGCATGACTAACACCAGTTAATCCCTTGTCTGAATAGGTCATTAAAGCTACCGGTGTTTCAAAGTATTCCTCAGGGTCTAACTTCCAAGAAAAGTTTTCCGGATTAATCCCAATAGCCAGCCGAACTTCATTCAATTGATTCTTTTGAACAAAAGCTTCAAAGTTTCCACTATACATTAGTTGAATAGCAAACACATTCCCTTCATCCTCTGTTATTCCTTGATCACAGAGTAGAAGAGCTGGTGTTTGAGCATGCCCAGAAGCTCCACGGTTCGAACTAATTGAAAAGATTCCTTGTTCTACCTGTTGACGTCGAACAGTCTTTTCACGAGCATAAGCACCCTGCAGAGTTACGATTTCGTAAGCTGCCGCTGGAAAATCAGCCATAAAAGAAAAGTCTTTATGAATGACAACTTCCTGATTACTATTATTCACTAATTTACTGTAGCTAGCAATAGTCGAATCATTATCAAAAGCAGTATAATACAAATTCAGACTAAGTTGGGCCTTAGAATCTTCTAACATTAAGACAAGAGTCTCTGTATTATCCATGCTATGTGGAGAAGGTAAGCCCTGTGGACCGTTCTGACCTTTTAAAATTTTTGCTTCTACAAATCGAAAGTCTGTTACTTCAGTTACACTATGCTGAATCTGTATAGTTGGTTTCCTAAAATCTCCTAAGCCATGTTGCCCAAAAATATGACGTTGAGTATCTAAACTAAAGGTTCGATTAGTAGCTGTTGGATTTCCTGAAAAGGCATGGTCCCGTTCATAAACACTATTGGAACCTTTATAGTTCTTAATAGTCTTTCCTAAATGTTTCAAAAGTAAGTAGCCATTTCGATTTTCAATAATCAAACTTAGATTTTTACTTTCAACATAAAATAGATTATTCTCTATCCTAACTCCCATTTACTTCACCTCATCACTTTATAGATTATATTTTATCATCTGAAATCGCTTTCCAAAATAGAAAAATGTCTCAAGAATATGGTAAAATGTTAGGTAGGAGGTAGCACATGCTAGTTTTTTCAGAATACCAGACTGGAACAATTGACCTTTCCCTAAGCTTTTATGGATATGAGGAATGCACACCTAGTTACTCTTTTGGTCCAGCAATTCGAGATACATACGTCCTGCATTACATTACCAAAGGACAAGGAACATTTCATTACAAGGGTAAAATTGTTGATTTAAAAGAGGGAGATTTCTTTCTATTAAAACCAGAGGAACTAACCTTTTATCAAGCAGATAGTAAAGAACCTTGGGCCTACTACTGGTTAGGAATCACTGGAGGGAAAGCTCCTGATTATTTTGCTCTTTCTCAAATTTCTGATCAATCCTATCTCATCCAATCTGAAACTTGCCATACCCAGACCACTGCAAAACTCATCTCAGACATTGTTCGCTTCGCTCAGATTACAAAATCCAATGAATTAGCTCAACTCCATATCATGGGACAACTCCATGAACTGATGTTTCATCTGGGAACTATTGCTCCCAATCAGAAAAAAAAGAATATTTCATCAACCTACCAACTCTATCTTGAATGCAAAAGATTAATTGATAGCCACTATCCTCAATCACTTACAATTCAAGATTTAGCAAAAGAACTATCCGTTCACAGAAGCTACTTATCAAGCGTATTCAAAGAATTTAACACCTTATCCCCAAAAGAATACCTACTATACGTTCGAATGTATCGAGCTAAACAACTTCTCGAAAATACCCAAGAGTCAATCAAGGTAATTGCATACTCGGTAGGCTTTTCAGATCCACTACATTTTTCTAAAGCTTATAAACAATACTTTAATCAGACTCCAAGTCAAACAAGAAAAGAATATTCTCAACACTAACTAGTGAGAAAGGAAACACTATGAAATCCTACCAAGCCGTCTACCAAATTCTAGCTAAAGAAACCGACTATATCAGCGGAGAAAAGATTGCAGAAGAACTATCACTGACCCGAACATCAATTTGGAAAGCCATCAAGCGTTTAGAACACGAAGGCATTGAAATTGATAGTATCAAAAACAAAGGCTATAAACTGGTGAATGGAGACCTTATTCTTCCAGAACTTCTAGAACAAAATCTTCCAATTAAAATCAGTTTTAAACCCGAAACAAGATCAACACAACTCGATGCAAAAGAAGCAATTGATTTAGGAAATGAAGCAAACACCCTCTATCTAGCTTCCTATCAAACAGCTGGCCGAGGCCGTTTTCAACGTTCTTTCTACTCCCCACAAGGTGGCATTTATATGACACTCCATCTCAAACCAAATCTCCCCTATGACCAATTACCATCCTACACACTACTTGTAGCAGGAGCTATCTACAAAGCCATTAAGAACCTAACATTAATAGATGTCGACATAAAATGGGTCAATGATATCTACCTCAAAAATCATAAAATTGGAGGAATCCTCACTGAGGCAATGACGTCTGTAGAAACTGGCTTAGTCACAGATATCATTATTGGAGTAGGAATCAACTTTGCTATCAAAGACTTCCCTCAAGAATTAAAAGAAAAAGCTGCTAGTTTATTCAAAACTCCAGCACCTATAACCAGAAATGAATTAATCATAGAGACCTGGCGTGCTTTCTTCGAAACACCAGCAGAAGAGCTATTATACTTATACAAAAAACAATCATTCGTTCTAGGAAAAGAAGTGACTTTCACACTAGATCAAAAAGACCACAAGGGACTTGCTAAAGATATCTCAGAAAATGGCAAACTTTTAGTTCAATGTGATAACGGAAAAGAAATCTGGCTCAATAGCGGAGAAATCTCACTCAAGAGTTGGAAGTAGTAATAAACAAGCACAACCATAAAATCAACAATATATAAAGATTTTAGCTTTTCTGCAGCCCACTACAGTTGACAAAGAGCGCAAAAAAACTTCAGATAAGTAATCCAATTAAGTTTTACAAATCTGAAGTTTTTATTCTACTATTCTTAAAAATACAAAAAAAGAGTTATAAACTCTCAATAAAACGGAGAATAAGGGATTCGAACCCTTGCGCCAGTTACCCGACCTAACGATTTAGCAAACCGTCCTCTTCAGCCTCTTGAGTAATTCTCCTATTAATGGGCACGAGTGGACTCGAACCACCGACCTCACGCTTATCAGGCGTGCGCTCTAACCACCTGAGCTACGCGCCCAAGTTAAAAACTTGGTATTTTGAACAAAGTTCAAAGCGGGTGACGAGAATCGAACTCGCGACAACAGCTTGGAAGGCTGTAGTTTTACCACTAAACTACACCCGCATACACACTATAAGTAAAAATGGCGCGAGACGGAATCGAACCGCCGACACATGGAGCTTCAATCCATTGCTCTACCAACTGAGCTACCGAGCCTTATTGCGGGAGCAGGATTTGAACCTACGACCTTCGGGTTATGAGCCCGACGAGCTACCGAGCTGCTCCATCCCGCGTTAATACAAAAGGAGGATGTGGGATTCGAACCCACGCACGCTTTTACACGCCTGACGGTTTTCAAGACCGTTCCCTTCAGCCGGACTTGGGTAATC